>JAHFDX010000285.1 GCA_023248785.1 Myxococcales bacterium | reverse complement strand
CACCGTCTCTCACCGGCGCAGTCGCACTTCTTGGACTTGGGTTCATCGTGCGCACGAGAAAGGCATTTCAGGTGCAGGCTCCGCTCGATCATCCCGATCGCACGCTCCTGCTTCGTGCCTCGGCGTGGGAGTACTCGTGGGGCGATGGTGATGTCGACAAGGTCACGTAGCTCGGTATTCTACAACCGTGAAAATCATAATCCCCGGCGGCACCGGTCAAGTGGGCGGGCTGCTTGAACGAGCCCTCATTGCGCAGGGTCACGCAGTCATCGTCGTGAGCCGCAACGGCCAAGGTAAGAACCGTGTGTCGTGGGACGGGGTGAACCTCGGGCCATGGGCCACTGAAATCGATGGGGCCGATGTTGTCATCAACCTCGCAGGTCGAACCGTCAACTGCCGCTACACCAAAGAGAACATGAACGACATGATGCAGTCGCGTGTCGACTCTACGCGCGTGGTAGGGCAAGCGATTGCGCAGGCGAAACGCCCTCCGCGCGTTTGGCTTCAAATGAGCACCGCAACGATCTATGCGCACCGCTTCGACGCCGCGAACGACGAAACGTCAGGCGTGCTTGGAGGAAATGAGAGCGGCGTGCCCACGTACTGGAGCTTTAGCGTCGACATTGCGAAGGCTTGGGAGCAAGCACTAAACGAAGCGCCAACACCGCAAACTCGCAAGGTGGCACTGCGCACATCGATGGTGATGAGTCCCGATCGCGAGGGCATCTTCGATGTGTTGCTAAGGATGACCCGCTTCGGGCTTGGTGGTGCCATCGGCGGAGGCACTCAATACGTGTCGTGGATTCATGATCACGATTTTGTGCGGGCAATTGATCACCTGATCGCTCGCGATGATATCGACGGTGCCGTCAACATGGCATCACCCGAACCACTTCCGCAACGCGACTTCATGGCAACATTGCGGCAGACATGTGGGATGAATCTAGGGCTGCCTGCCATGAAATGGATGGCCGAAATTGGAGCGTTCTTATTGCGAACCGACACCGAGCTCCTGCTGAAGAGCCGTCGCGTTGTGCCCGGACGGCTGCGGAGCAGCGGGTTTGTCTTTGAATTCGCCGATTGGTCTTTGGCTGCCCACGATTTATTCGAACGGTGGAGAGCTGCGCGGGTATGAGTCTATTCGACCGGACAACGAAAATAGCCTCGTCGAATACCGATCGCCTTTCGGTAACGGCATTGGTTACATTGGGCGCATTTTCGGGACATACAGGGTCTCGAACACTTCACCCAAAAACGTGACGCACTCACTTCTTGTGCTTCACTACTCTCATGGTGATCGGTGGTTGAAACGGGAGGGCCGTGCCCAACCAAGCGAATACCGCAATCATCGTGGCGGGAGTGGCAAGATGAATACACGTGTCTTCTTAATTGTAACAAGCTTAGGTCTCCTATCCCTTGGTGCACCGTCTATTGCGTGCGCCGCGGAGAAGGAACTGTTCCACGAAGAGGTTCTCCCTGACGAGGCCGAGCTCACTCAAAAGAGTATTCAGCTCATGCGACAGATGGTGGAAACAAATCGTGATGGCGAACTACGCATGCGCGCCTTTCACGCGAAATCACACGGCTGCATTCGAGGACGTTTTGTGCCTGACAAGGAGCGCGTGAAAAAAACACGTCTTGGCGTCTTTGAAAGCAATGCGGGTTATCCCGTGTGGGCCCGCTTCTCGAACAGCAGCGGCGCCATCCAACCGGACGGCGCTGCCGACGTCCGAGGACTGTCGCTTAAGTTCATTGGCGTGAGTGGCGAACACCTCATGCCAAGTGGCAGCTCGAGCAACAATCAAGATTTTATCCTTTTCTCAAGCCCTAGCATTCCGACAAAGGACGCGCGCGAGTACATCGACAGCCTGCTTGTGCTCACTCAAAAAAAATCGGCGCTTCACTTCGCCTTCGAGCATCCAGGGGTTCCGATTCCAGCCGCGATTGGCTCAATGCATGGCGGCCTTGTGACCGATCCCGCAGAAGCGCAATATTGGAGCGCAGCGCCCTACAAATTTGGCGCGCGCGCCATAAAGTACTAAGCGCTACCATGCGATGGTCAGCACATTGGTCTCAACATCAAGACCGACAAGGATTCTCTTCGCAAAGCCCTCGTCGAACACATGGATAAGGGGTCGGCCTGCTTCGATTTCTACATCCAATTCTACACGAACGCGAAAGAGACCCCGATTGAGGACTATCGAACCGAATGGAAAGTCAAAGACTCGCCTTTCCTGAAGGTCGGTAGAGTGACCTTTCCCAAGCAGACTTTCGATACGGAAAAACAAAACACGTTTTGCGAGAATTTGTCGTTCAATCCGTGGCGCGCGCTGACAACACATCGTCCTCTCGGCAGCCTGAATCGTGTACGGCATTCGCTCTACCAGGCCATCTCGGGCTACCGGCACTCCAAGAATCACGCTGCGAGCGAAGAGCCTACGGATACCGAAGTGAAGTGATACGAAGCGATCTCGACCCATGACACCATCGCAACGCCCAGCTCGTCCTCGGTATCTTCGGTGGCTAGTTGCGCTTACGATCGTGACTCTTCCGTTTGCAGCATGCGGTGGGCTTCGTGCGCGCGCAGCAGCGGATTGGCCCAGCTCAATGCCCTCGCCGCTGGTCGCCCCCGCGCCTCCGTTCCCGATTGACAAGGCCGCATGGCCCGCGATCGAAGATGCGATCAAGGTCATGCCCCCCAGCGGCCCGCGTCCATCCGTCTTGCTGAAACAAGATGAGGCCTCCGATGCAGATGCCGTCGTGGCATCCTTTGCACCTTCGCTTGATCGATTTGAACGCGCTGTTCGCGGAGGAGGTATCGCTGTACCCACATCTTCGTCTAGCGGGCCAACGTTTGCGCAACTTCAAACGCTCGGCGACACATGGTTGCTTCGAGCGCGCAGGCGCGGCCAGCGCGGAGATCGGGCGGCTCACGTGAGCGATCTTGCATCACTCGAGCGCTTCGTTGGACGACTTTCGCAGGCAGGCGACTCTCTTCTCACGCCAATGATCGCGCTCGTAATGGAGAATACCGTCATCACCGAAATGGAGCGTATGCGTGAACTCCCAGGCTCGGACGCGGAGACCTTAGCTCCTCTTGTGTCGGCGCTGGACGCCAACATCTCCTTACCCTTCCCTCTCTTGCATGGCTACCTCGGTGAGTGCGTGATGCTGGAGGCACTCTTTCGCGACATGGGTGCGAAATCGACGCAGGATCTGATGGCGGCTTCCTCGATCTCAGGTGCGACAACGTCCGGCTCGTCCGCCTGGCAGCTCGTACCTCGACGATGGCTTTATGATCCCGATCGCACGATCTCCGTTGTACGCGAACACTGTCATGCCATGCTTCGCGTTCTTGAATCACCGGCTCCCCGAGGGCCGCTTCCGACGCAGCGCAATGTGACCACGAGTGCACCTTGGGCTTACGTCGACAATCGTCTCGGACGAGTGAGCCTCGCAATTGGCGGACCTGATTTCGGCTCGATGATCGCACGTGCGGATGACGTTGCCACGGCGAGACAACGAGTGCGTAGCACGTTGACAAAACCCTCATCGCACTGACCTGGATCGCTCTGCGCGTTTGCGTGACCGCGATTCAAAGACGAAAGCGAGCGCAAGCAAGCCCAAGGGAGTCAACGTGTGGTGCGATTCAGATTCACTGATCGAGCACCCACCCTGTGACGGAGCGATCACGGGATCTGTGCTTGGTGTTACGGGAGGGGCCGTAGCGGAACCCGGTGTCGATGTCGCCGTGAGATAGAGGCGAAAGTCAGCATCCGTTTTTTTTGTCGTAATGCCCGCGACCACAGCAATGCCCTCCCCATTCACGTCGGCAGGCAACGGCGTCGCGTGATCGATTCGGGCTTTCCCATCCTCGAGCGGCAAGAAGATCGCCCGCGTTCGTGCGGGGTCGGCATCTATCTCTAGTTTCGTGCCTTGCTTGATCTGAACGCGAAAGTACTTGGTCGCAAGTCCTGATGTTGCACCCGAAACACCCTGTTCGGGCAGGTCGTCGATCTTGACCGCGGGATAACTCTTCGCACTCGCATACCCGCCTGTGCCTGTGCGAGTGGACGTTGCCGCATTGAAGAGCGCAAACGTTGTGAATTCTGACGCGAGACTGCTTGAGTAGTTTTTTTTCAACACTTCGTCAGTCGAGGCAAAAATTCCTGCGCCGGAGGACGCTTCTGTCTCAAATATGAGACGCACAGTTTCATCCGCATGCTTCTCCGTCAGGTACACAGGCCATATGGCCGAGCCGTACAAAAAGCCCGCGGTAACACCCCCCGCGGGCGCATCCAACGCGCGACCCGTGTCGCCAAAGTAGGAAGGGAGAAATCGTTCGAGGTCTAAAAGCGTCGGATCGAGACGCTTCGCGGCCCACTGAGCAGTTCCTTCAGCCCAGAAGCGATCGAGATCTGCGTCGTAAGCATTTTGCACTGCATGAAACAGTTCGTGTGGAACGACGGTGCGAATGCCCTCATCTGCCGTTGCGTAGCGTCCCTCGAAGTTGCTCTCGACAAGGAGAAAACTCGCACACACTGTTACTTTTCCTTCGGTGCTGCAGAGCTCTCGCGCGGTCATTCCATCGGCGGCACCGAAGTCGACAAGATACACGTCGAGACGACCATCTCCGCCATTCGATCCGCATGCGACGTCGGACCGAGGGGAGCGATAACCCATCGTCCCATAACGCGTGAGGGCGTCTTCTGCGATCTCTGCAACACGGGCAACGTCATCCGGGACACTGTCGGGTCGTGAGCTCTTGGTGCGGACCGAGTGTTTTCCTTCGTCAACATAGTGGACGCGGGTGCTCTTGGAATCGAAGTACCTAACCGTGGATGGAGAATACACATACCCCGCGTACCCGCCCGCATCGGAAGGACGAACGCACGTGTCGGCTCGCGCTTCGCCGGCGAACGCGATCCCTCCGATCACGAGAAGACCGAAGAAGCGCATCAGTTGTACGCACCGACGTTGAGAACATAGTGCGCGCTTGAACTCGAGGAACCAGTGCCGCCGTCGGCAGTGGCGTAGTAAGAAACGAACTCAACCTTGTAGACCTTTCCGGTACCACCGCGCACCACCCATACGAGCGCATTCGGTGAGACCACGTTGGTGGCAGTGTCGTACGTATACCAATCGCCAAGCGTCGTCATGGGCCCACCGATCGCATCGGTTTTTGGATTGCAGTCGGCGTCGAAAAAGGACTCGCTCGCAAAGACCTTGCCTGATGCGCTCGAGGAGTTGACAGAATCAAACGACCTTGATGCGACGGAAAACGCTCCACCTTGACCGGGTCCTCCATCACCGCCGTTTGTGAAGACCGCCGAGCGCTTGAACGCCAAGTCCCACGCGGTCGACGTCAGGGCCGTTTGATCGGTCACCTCGACTTTCGTTGCCGACTCGAGACTCACATACACGCGAGGATTCTTCGCGGCAGCCCCCATGCCCCCGGCGGAGGCGTCGATGTATACCGCACGCTTTCCTTGCGCCTCCGATAGGACGGTGACCTGCCCTGTCGAGACCGTGTTGACGGATCCGAGCAGTTGCTCACGCGCTGCTGTGCACGTGGGTCGCTCTCCAGCATCGGTGCTCGCGTCATTCGTCGCAGCATCGTCGTACACGCCCGCATC
>JAHFDX010000284.1 GCA_023248785.1 Myxococcales bacterium | reverse complement strand
AAGAGAGTTCATCGTGAATGGCTACGAACGATTCTGCGACCTGGCCGTCATCCGCAAGGGGTAGGCGCCCACGGCGAGCGAGTTCGCCGAATTGGGTTCCGGGCTCAATCGTTAATTGGTAACACGACAAGTGACGTAATCCCGTTCCGACGAGCTGCCTTACTTGAGCAACGGCGTCGCTCGGAGGTTGTGAAGGAAGTCCAAAGATAAGATCGCTCGAAACACGCACGTTATCGCAAGACAGCGCCGCCGAGATTGCGGACAGCGCGCCTGCGGGGCCGTGGAGGCGTCCCAAGAACTTCAGCTGATCTGAGCGTAACGATTGAACCCCAATCGAAAACCGATTTACGCCGACGTTGGCGAGTGCCGTTGCGCGCTCGGGATCGAGCGAAGTTGGGTTGCATTCAGCTGTGACTTCGACGTCGTTCGTATGAGGAAAGCGGTCTAACACAGCCCGAAGAACACGCCCGAGCTGGAATGCATCCCACAGGCTCGGCGTGCCACCGCCGACGAAAATGCTGCGAAGAGAGTATTGGTTCTCTAAGAGGGTTGCGCGGTGTTCGAATTCGCGAAGGACCGCATCGGCATACCTCTTGTGATCAATGTGCTCACGCTCCATTTTGTAACTAACAAAGTCACAATATGGGCATTTTGTGAGGCAGTACGGAAAGTGAACGTAAACGAGGAGAGGGCGGGGGGATTGAGCAGACAAGTTCAATGAGTGTAGCTAAACGAGGGCGACGCGCGAGCTCGATGGTGTTGATGGCTTCACGCGGTAGAAAATACGCGCGCTTCCGTCGGAACTCTCGCAGTCATATTTCACCTCGACCTTCTTCCCCTTGCCCATGTTGCAACAACCCTTGTCGAGGACTCCCCGGTTCGTCGGCCTTTGAGCTGTCGTCGCAACTTGCCTTCACATCGCGATTGCCGTTGCAAACGGGGCAGATACACAATTCGATGTTGTCCGAGAGAATGGTCGCCTTCGGTTGGAGCATGCACATCTTTGTGTCGCGTGCGTCGACATAGAAGTAATCAATCTCGCCCGCCCAAGCGAGCGTGCCTTGGGTGGTCTTTGGTGAGCTCCCCAGGACGTGACAACCTGGGTCGTCCATCTTGACGGCCTTGCGGTCGCTCAGGTTGGGAGCGCTCGCAAAGTCGAACATGTCGAGCAGCGGAAACGCGTTCGCATCACGCTTGTTCATTGCCGGGAGGTTGAACTTGGCCTCGATGAAACGAGTCATGCTTGCGTGATCGGCAACGTGATGGCTTACGAAATGGCGCTTTGTGTAGGCCGAGAGAACGAGAAGCGGCAGCGAAGGGTCGCAACGACAGACATCGTGCGTTTTCCTCGAGAAATTGTTACGTTTTCATAGAGGTCTTGTCTGCCTTGATGCTGTCCGCAAACGAACTCGTTGAACGTGTTACGAAGTATCAGCCCAGCGCTGATGCGGATTTGATCCGGCGAGCGTACGACTATTCGGCCCAAATGCACCACGGGCAGTTGCGAAAGTCGGGCGATCCGTACTTTGTCCATCCGGTTAGCGTGGCGGAGATCATCACGGAATTAAAGCTGGACACGGCGAGCGTGTGCGCCGGACTTTTGCATGACGTGGTGGAGGATACGCTTGCAACGCTCGATGACATCGAGCGTGAGTTTGGGGCGGAAATTGCCGAGCTCGTCGACGGCGTAACGAAACTATCGAAGATCAATTTCACGTCGAAGGAAGACCGCCAAGCGGAGAATTTCCGCAAGATGGTTGTCGCCATGGCACGCGATATTCGCGTCTTGCTCGTCAAACTGTGCGACCGAGTGGACAACATGCGGACGCTCGAATCGATGAAGCGTGAGGCACAAGAGCGAATCGCGCGCGAGACGATCGAAATCTATGCACCACTTGCAAACCGTTTGGGGATTCAGTCGTTCAAGAGCGAACTCGAAGACCTTTCCTTCCAGTACGTTGAACCAGACTCGTATAGCGAAATTGCGTCTGCTTTAGCGAAAACGAGGCAAGAGCGCGATCGCTACATCCACGACGTGTCGCAACTGCTCTCTTCGAGGCTTGCGGAACAAGGATTCGCCGCCGAAGTGACGGGTCGAGCAAAACACCTGTATTCGGTGTTTCGAAAAATGCGTTCCCACGAGTGCACGATCGACCAGATTAACGACCTGATTGCGTTTCGCGTGCTCGTGGAGAGCGTGAGTGACTGTTATGCGTGCCTGGGAGTCATCCACTCGCAATGGACACCGGTGCCGGGGAGATTCAAAGACTACATCGCTCTGCCGAAGCCAAACATGTACCAGTCGTTGCACACGTCCGTGATCGGACCTGGTCGCGAGTGCATCGAAGTTCAGATTCGCACTCATGAAATGCACCGTGTTGCCGAACGCGGCATCGCGGCTCACTGGAAGTATAAGGAGCGCGGCGGTGGAATCAGTGAGCAGGATGCGCAACGTTTTGGTTGGCTACGGCAACTTGTCGAATGGCAGAAGGAACTCAAAGATCCGGCGGAATTTCTTGAAGGGGTAAAGGTCGATCTTTTTCAAGATGAGGTTTACGTGTTTACGCCAAAGGGAGACGTGCGCGTATTCCCACGTGGCGCCACGCCCATCGATTTTGCCTTTGCCATTCACACGCAGCTTGGCGAACACGTTACGGGCGCACGAATCAACGGCAAGTTAGAACCCTTGCGTCACAAATTGCGCAACGGGGACATTGTCGAAATCATCACTGGGGCAAATCAGCATCCGTCGAAAGATTGGCTCGAGTTTGCAGGTACCACGCGCGCACGCGCCAAGATTCGAAACTACCTCCGCAATGATCAGCGTGAAAAGAGCAAGAGACTTGGCGAAGAGTTGCTTGAGCGCGAGCTCCATCGCGCAGGCATTTCACCCAATAAATTGCTCAAGAATGACCACGAGCTCCGGAAATTACTCGAGGAGTTCAAGACCCAACACCTCGATGAGTTTCTAATCGGTATCGGGTACGGAAAGATCGACCCGCAGGACATCGTCAACTTCTTAGCACCGCCGTCGCAAGACGGCCGAGAAGGGAAGGCGCCGGAATCACTGCGTGAGGGTCGGGTTGCCGCTCTTGTGCGAAAGGTCACTCGTCGTGATGACTCCGCTATTCGTATCAATGGGATCGATGACGTACTTGTGCGGTATGCCAAGTGCTGTAATCCGCTGCCAGGCGATGACATCCTTGGGTTCATCACCCGAGGTCGCGGCGTCACGATTCATCGCCGAAGTTGCCAAAAAGCTTTCGACACAGATCCCGAGCGGCGCGTAGAAATTGAATGGGATACGAAGGCTAAGATTAATCGCGCGGTTCAGCTTCGCGTGGTGACCTCGAACCAGCCGGGCATTTTGGCAAACGTCGGCCAAACATTCAGTTCTATGAGTTTGAACATCAGAGAGGCAAACTGCCGAGCGGGAGACGATGGCCGAGCCATCAATCTATTTACGTTTAACTGCATGGATCTCGACCAACTGAAGAAAGTGATGCGTGCCCTCCAAAAAGTGAAGGGCGTTGTGAGCGTAGAGCGCGTTTAGTTCCGTGTCGCTTGGATGCGCGGGCGTGTCGCGCTAAAGCGGGGCGGTGGAATCCCCAATGGTCACAATCGTCGGTGCGGGTCTCGCAGGCTGTGAGGCCGCCTGGCAGTTAGCTCAGCGCGGAATACACGTTCGCCTTATCGAGCAAAAGCCGCTGGCGCGAACCCATGCGCAGACGAGCGACTCTCTTTGCGAGCTCGTGTGCTCCAACTCCATGCGAGGAGCCTCGCTGGTTAACGCAGTCGGCTTGCTGAAAGAGGAGCTGCGGCGCGTAGGGTCACTCATTCTTGAGAAAGCAGATGAGGCGCGTGTTCCTGCGGGGGGAGCGCTTGCGGTCGATCGCGATGTATTCAGCAGAAAAGTAACTGACGAAATTACGAATCATCCGCACATCGAACGTGTGTCCGCAATCGTGGACAGAATTCCAGAGGCGAGCTCGTCGCGGCCGGTGATCCTGGCGACAGGTCCGCTAACCGGAGATGCCCTCGCGAGCGATCTGGCGCGCGTGATTGGCGAGGAGCACCTTGCTTATTACGACGCCATTGCGCCAATCATCTCCGCCGAATCGATCGACTGGACACGTGTGTTCAAGCAGTCTCGGTGGGGAAAG
This sequence comes from Myxococcales bacterium, assembly GCA_023248785.1. Classification (GTDB taxonomy): domain Bacteria; phylum Myxococcota_A; class Polyangia; order Polyangiales; family Polyangiaceae; genus JAHFDX01. The sequence goes on along the minus strand of JAHFDX010000284.1, from coordinate 1,474 downwards.
GGCGCAGACGGAGAGTCATCCTTCAGTGCTACAAGCTTGGGCGACGAAGCGTACGTGAATTGCGCGTTCGATCAGGAGGGCTACGCCAAGTTTGTGCAGGCTCTTGTGCAGGCCGAGAAAGTGGAGCCGCGTGCCTTCGAGGATGTTCGGTATTTCGAAGGCTGTTTGCCCGTCGAGGTCATGGCGTCACGCGGCGAAATGACGCTCGCGTTTGGTCCGATGAAACCCGTAGGCCTTACTGATCCGCGGACCGGGCAACGACCATTTGCTGTTGTGCAATTGCGCCCCGAAGACGAAGCGATGACGGCCTACAACCTCGTGGGTTTTCAAACCCGCATGACGTATGGCGCGCAACAAGAGGTCCTGCGAATGATCCCCGGCCTTGAAGAAGCCGAGTTCTTGCGGTTCGGGAGCGTGCATCGCAACACGTTCGTGAACGCACCCGCGTTGTTGGACGAGTGCATGCAACTTCGCAATCGCCCGCATGTGTATTTGGCCGGACAGGTGACTGGCGTAGAGGGATACGTTGAAAGTTGCGCTGGTGGTTACATTTGCGCGCTGCTTCTCTCCCAAAGACTCTTCGGCGAGGCCATCGTTCCACCGCCGGAATCAACGGCCCTTGGGGGAATTCGCACCCATTTGATGCGTCCTCAGCCGAAATATCAACCGTCGAACATCACATGGGCGTGCATGCCGCCGCATCCAAATCGGAGGTTGAAGAAGCGCGACAGGTATCAGGCTCTCGCGGAGCGAGCTCTGCACGATCTTGAGGAGTGGAGTGCATCGGCGCCGCTTGTGAGATCTGGTTTCGCAATCCCGACTACCGAGCAATCTGTTTTAGTCGGGCAAAACGAGATCAGCGCTCGTTCTTGTTGAACCACTACTTCCTCTGAAATGTATGCAGCCCGCATTCGGTCTTGGCTAGCCCCGGCCACCGGCCGTCGCGCTCGGAAGCGCCGTCTGAAACGGGTTGCGTGCACGGCCAACAACCCACGGACAGGTAGCGACGCGCTTTCAACGGATGTTCGGGAAGGCCATGCTCTTTCATGTAGGCGTCCACATCGAGGCGCGTCATGGTCGCGATTGGATGCACCTTGAATACGCCCCCCTCAGTGCGCTCGAGGATCGGCACGTTTTTTCGCCCCGCTCCCTGATCTCGTCGTAAGCCCGACACCCACGCATCGGCCGACTCCAAGAACGGTTTCAACGGATCGATACGATTTCGGGCGCAACAGAAGTCTGGGTCGCGCGCATAAACATCTGCGCCGTGCTCATAGAGAAAATCGGCGGTCGATGTGGCAGGTGTGGCAACTTCAAGGCGCAGACCCAAGTGCCGAACGAGTTCATTACGATAGACATGTGTCTCTTCAAATAGAAAGCCAGTGTCGATGTAAACGACGGGAATCTCTTTTGCGACGAGCGACCATAGGTGCAACAGAACGGCACTGCCGGTGCCAAAGGAACTCGTCATCAG
>JAHFDX010000283.1 GCA_023248785.1 Myxococcales bacterium | reverse complement strand
ATCTGCCCATTGATCGCCTTCAGCATCACTTCCGCCTTCGTCATCTCGCGTGCCTCCCGGCTCACAAGACGCTCCACCTCTTTCATCACCTACGTGTCGCATCCCTAGCGCCGCTCTTCGCCACCGGACCTCTTTCCCGCTTTATGCACCGGACATCTTCAGTGTTACTGACACTCTTTGTTCACGGTCTTGCGCAGCTTCGTATACGCGAGTAATCCTCGTGAATCCTGGAGAGGTGACCGAGTGGCCGAAGGTACCCGCTTGCTAAGCGGGCGTGGAGGAAACTCCACCGCGGGTTCGAATCCCGCCCTCTCCGCTGATGAGTGTCTATCTCGTTGCAGAGCTCGAAGAGAACTACCGTCGCTTCATTGAGCGCGCGCTGAAAAGCGGCTGCGTTTGGGCCCTGGAATGCGAGGAGAGCTTTCTCTGCTGCCCGGCACACAATTGCGAGTGGCTAATCCTTCCTTTTTGGTCGGACGCTGCGTACGCCCGAAGAGCTCTGAAGGAAGGCACTCCGACGGATACGTAGTAAAATCCATCCCTCTCCAGACCTTTCTGCGGGACCTTCTGGGGGAGTTCTCGCATAACGACCTTTTGATTGGTCCCAACTACACGGGCGACATGGCCGGTCTCGAATTGGACCCACGAGAAGTATTCGAGGAGTTTCTCTCCAAAATGTCCGACGAGCAACACCGTGAGTACCGAGAGTGCCTCGAAACAGCGTCGATTCTGAAGGGGCATCCCATACAAAAGTTGGAGCGGAGGGTCGAACGCTTCGCTCGCGTCATTGCCTATGGTACTGGAACCGGCCCGTGCACGCTCATCCGCGAAGACGGTCAGGTCCAGATCGACGTTCGTGCAAAGCCTGGCACGTCCTTCGTTCCGCTCTGGAGTTCGGTGGAGCAAGCCGAACGCGCATGTCGCTTCGCGTTCGACTCCGGCGATGACGTGAGGGTATTGAGGGTCCAGCTCGACGAGTTCCTGTCAAGCGCGCACGACCGAGGTTGGTCCATAGGCGTCGAGCCAACAGTGGGCTTGGGCTGCGAACCCAAACATCCTCGCGAGATTCTCGCACTGGTGAAGAAAGCGAAAACAGAAGCCGCTGCGGAGCAGGAGCCGCCGAGCGATGGCTGAGGACGCCTCATTAATGCACCGTCGCGCTGAACGAGGGTCGCTACTCATTTCACACCGCCCACCGCGGGTGAGAGGCTTGTATGTCGTTGGATGAGCGTAAGCTCAAAACTACCGCATGGCAGACCGCGCGAGGCGAGGTCGTTCGAGACCGTTCGGAGCGACCGAAGGGAGAGGCCCCCTCCGCCGCAACGTTTGCAGGTTTCAGCGGCGCTCGGGAAGAAGATCGCGCCAAGTGTGAACTCGCGACTCTGCCATGCGTGGCGCAGCTCAGCGGAGTTCCTCGTACGCCTCAAATCAAGCGAGAGCCCCCTGACTCAACCCCGCAGTCTCAACTGCGTGCGCGTATCGGGTCTCAAACGGACGACCTGCTGCCCATCTCCACACCCAATTTTCTTGCTCATGTCAGCGTTCACGCGAACACTCGCGGCGTGCCCATCCTGTCTACATTTTTCGGCATCATTGTTCGCATGTTCCACGGCGATCACAACCCGCCGCACTATCACGTTCAGTACGGGGAATATGAGGCCATCCTCGACGTCGAGACGGGTCGTGTCCTGGAGGGCACTCTGCCGAAGCGGGTAGCCCAGTTGGTGAAGGAGTGGCATCTTAAGCACAAGAAGGAGCTGCGGAGCTCGTGGGAGCAGGCTCAAGAATTCAGTCCGCTTCAGCGCATCAAGGGCTTGGAGTAATCACATGAAGCAACGACTTGGGACCAAACTTGCGAAACTACTTTCTGTTGATGATGAGCACTTCAAGGTCCGCGTCCGATTTTCTGACGGGTTTATCGGGACGGTGAACCTTGCGCCATTCTTTGAGCATCCCAAAAACCTTGTTGCGGAAGTCCTCAGGGGAGGCATGTTCAAGATGTGCTTTGTTGAACACGGCGCGCTCGCGTGGCCGAACGGATTGGAACTCTGTCCTGACGCGTTACGGCGGATGATCCCGCCCGCTAAAATGCCCGCGACACGCAAGCCGAAGACCGCACGATCCAACGTGGGCTCGCGGGTGTAGTGAGTTTGTCGGTTCGCACCCCGATTCCGAATTGGGCATCCTGCCGGACGGCGCCAACAAGGGCTCCTTCGCTCAAGGGTACAACACGGATATCGTGGTCTCTGCCCGCGCCACCCCCTACTCGTTCTCCGCCAAATGCGAAATCGCGCCGCGGCGCTGTCCCTCGTGGGCACGTGGTTCGATGCCGCGCTCGCGCAAAAATGTGCGTAACTCCTCGAGCGTGACATCTGCATTCCCGCGCGTGGTCCTCGCCGAAATCTCGAGAAGTGCGGCGCCGTTCGGAAGCGTCCACTGTTCGAGGGCTAGGCTCTGCTCGAAGTCAGGCACGTCGACGCTCCACACGTTCGAATCGATCGGACCTATGACCTCGAGCGCGTCCCAAGGCACGTCTTCGGCATAGCGGGCGACGAACGACTTTTGATCCTTAGAAAAAAGTGCTTCAGATGACGCATCACCCCTCAACACAGCGCCAAGTGCGCTTGAGTGCGCGCGATCAGAGAGGCCGCACCAGGGCGTTCGGGCGTCCTGCGTTACGTCGTCACCGCATGCGAAATCGATGAGGTTCTCAAAATGCTTTCCGGGCCTCGTGCTTGTTAGCGATCGAATCGTGACACTGATCTCATCGGCCCCGACCGCACGTTGCCGCGCTTGCAAAAGGATTCCTCGATCGAAAAGGCTGAGCTCAGGCGTGTCATAAAAATAGATGCCCGTGCGCTCCGACTTCCCAAGCGCAAATGTATACGCAAGCGTGCCAATGTCGGAGGGTTCTAGGGAAAGGCGTACTACAGCGAGGGCCTCAGCGCTTGCGATCGCTTCGGGGACGTCAACAATCAAGCTTTGGTCATTTGCGCGTGAACACGCAGCGAACACGAGGCAGTACCCCGCGACAAATCCGAGCGCAAACGGCGGACGCATCTCTAGAGGATGTGACATGGCGCGCCGGCTGTTTCAAGGTCGTCAGGCTAGCGGGATGAGCTCAACCGGAGGCTCTCTAACTTCCCTGGCAACCTAGCGAGATGTTGACCTTGGCCTTGCTGTCGGCTTGTACGGTGGTGCACGACGCGGGGCATAATTGGATCGTCGTCGGTGACGAATTGTTGTCGTAGTAGTACCCGCCGGACGTCCCGCACCCACTTGCCGACGTCTGTCGTGTGAGTATCTGCGGCGTCGACGTGCCGTTTGGCACATACTCCACATGGATGGTGGTTGGATCCACGATGCCCGCATCGGTCGTCGGCATTGAATACGTGCACGCGACAGCGCTCTTTTGAATTTGCTTCATGGCCTCGCTCAGCGCACCGCCGTTACCATTTCCGACATTCCAGTGACGGCACGTGTTTGCCTTGGTCCCGCACGCATCCTTGAGCGTGCCGACAACATCGTTGTGTACCGGGGCATTGCCCCCTTCGGCAATGGTCTCGAGCGTTGGGAAATCTGCACCGGTCATCCCAATAACGTAAACCTGAGTGGCGGTGGCGTTGTAGTGCGTCTGCAGGATACCCTTGAGCGTAGCGGCAGTCGTTACACAGGCGGTTGGGACGCCATCGGTAACAAGGACGCCGATGAGCACGCGCCCACTGCGTCGGTTCGTGCTCTTGCTCGTGAAGGAGACGATGCCGCGAAGAGCCCCTTCGGTCGGCGTATCGTTTCCGTCAGGTGTTTCGGTGTTGAGGCGTGAGTCGAACGATGACGACGGCAGCGATTGATATCCTGTGGTTGGATACACCGCGGTGTCATAACCGGTGCCCGTGCACGCGCCCGCGCTTAGAGGAAATACTTGAAGGGCAGCTGCGTTGCCCGAGGCATTCGATGACGTGAAGTATTGCGAAAGCGCGTTGATCGCGTAACACCACTTCGAGTTCGTCGTCGAACCAATGTTGCAGTCGCCAAGGAACGTGAACAAAGCGGGTTCAGTCATGCTCGCGGACTTGTCGAGCATCACGTACATGTCCAGCGGGACCGATTGCGCGCTCACGGTCGTGCTTGCGCACGAAGCATCGGCCGCGGCATCTGGTTTGGTCCCGGCGTCGAAAATAAACTGCACGTCTGGATGCGCATCGCTCGCGCCTGCATCCGACACGCTAGCGTCTTCGTTGGTTGCTCCGTCGTCGGTTGTCGCGTCTGCGGTTGCATCGTCGGTCGTCGGTCCGTCGACGGAAGGTGTGTCTGCGAGCGCAGCCTCTGGGTTTGTGGATCCATCTTCTGGGTTTGACGACGGATTGAGCGTCGCATCCGCGCCCGAGTTCGTCGAAGGACTCGTGGGGTCTTTCGCAGTGCCGACATCGGGTTGTGACGAACAAGCCACGGCGGCGATGCACCCGGCGGCGGCTGCGCAGACAAACGAACACTTTTTCATGACGAACCCCTCTGCGACATCAGTGTTACAAAAAGCTCGCCGCAAGGACAGCACCATCGGTGACCGGTCCGCAGCAGTCCAACTGCACTTTCAACTGCGCTTTCAACTGCCCTGGCAACCCAGAAGCACGTTGAACTTTGCTTTATCGTCGGCCTGGGCAGCGGTGCACGTCGAGGGACAAAGTTGAATGAGCTTGGGATTCGAATTGCTGTCGTAATAGAAGCCGTTGATGGCGCCGGCGTCGGTCGTGCAGCCCGCGAGGTCGTTGACGCGTGAGAGGCTTTGCGCGGGCGTCATGCCCTTGGGCAGGTACTCGAGCGTGACTTTGGAGGGATCGACGATCCCGGCGTCCGTGGTCGGCATCGCGATCGAGCAGGTAACGGCTTGGCGCCGAATCTGCTTCAGCGCTTCGATCAGAACCGCGCCCTGTCCATTGGCAATGTTCCAGTGAACGCATGTGGCCGCGCCATTGCCGCACGTATTGGTGAGGGTGCCGACATTGCTGGCATGGGATGCCCCATTGCCGCCGATGGCGACGGTTTCGAGCCACGAAAACGTGGCCCCGGTCATTCCAATCACGAAAGTGCGAACACCGGTCAACTTGAAGTGGTCGTCGAGCAACAACGCGTTGTTAGCTGCGACCGTATCGCAACTGGTTGGTTCACCGTCGGTGATGAGGACGTTGGCGCGTACGTGGCCCGTAATGATGTTTGCGCTGAGCTTGCTAAAGGTATTCATTCCCTTCAACGCCGCGTACGTGGGCGTCCCGTTGTACGGGATCTTCGCATTCATCGCTTGGTCGAACTGCGCGCTTGGAAGCGTGACATAACCCAATCCAACGGGGACGACGGCCGAGCTGTAGACCGTGCCATCACACGCCGCGCCGGAAACCGATGTGCTGAAGAAGTTGAGCGCTACGCCGGTTCCCGCCATCTCGGTTGCATTGAAAAAATCCGAGAGCGCGTTGATCGCGTAGCACCATTTCGAATTCTTGCTCTGGCCGACGTTGCAATCGCCGTTGGCGTCGTTTGCTCCCCAACCCGGTTCGGTCATGCTGCCGCTCATGTCGAGCACAATGTAAAGGTCGAGCGGCGCTTGCGAACCCACCACGCTCGTTTGCGCGCACGCGGCATCGGGCG
>JAHFDX010000282.1 GCA_023248785.1 Myxococcales bacterium | reverse complement strand
TGATGATGTTCACCACGCCCGGCGGAAGCTCACACTCCTCAACGATCTCGGCCAGCATGAGCGCTGTGAGCGGAGTCGTTTCCGCGGGCTTCAAGACCACGGTGTTCCCACAAGCCAGTGCGGGCGCAATCTTCCATGCGGCCATGAGAAGCGGGAAATTCCAAGGAATCACCTGACCTGCCACGCCCAGGGATCGCGGCGTGCGGCCGTGAAACGCGAGAGGCAACTTGTCGGCCCACCCGGCGTGATAAAAAAAGTGCGCAATCGCGAGCGGCAGATCCACGTCACGCGATTCCTTGATGGGCTTTCCGCCATCCATCGATTCGACCACCGCAAATTGCCGCGCCTTTTCTTGCAGCGCACGCGCGATTCGAAACAGGTACTTCGCGCGATCCGTCGGCCTGAGCCTCGACCAATACGTGTCATACGCCGTGCGTGCAGCAGTGACGGCGCGATCCACGTCCACCTCGTCGGCTTCAGCCACTTCTGAAAGAGTGTCTTCCGTACTTGGGCTCGTCGTTTCGAAGTAACGCTTGCTGTTGGGCTTTACCCACGCGCCGCCAATGAACAATTCGTAACGAGATTTGATCTGAAAAAAGTCCGTCGCCTCCGGCGCGGGGGCATACGTCCACTCGTTTCCAAACTGCAATGCGGCGCGATCGCCTTTGGCCGCCAGGGCCTTGGTCTTCTCGACCTTCGCGAGCTTGGCCATGCTTAGTCCTTCGAATAGTCCTCAGGGGATTGATACAAACCGGTGCGTTCTTTTTCGAGCTGCATGAGCACGTCGTTAAGTAACGCGCTCGCTCCGAAGCGAAACATATCTGGAACAAGCCACGCGTCGCCAAGGGTCTCCTTTACGATGACGAGATAGTGAAGCGCTTGCTTCGCGGTGCGGACACCCCCAGCCGGCTTCATTCCGATGCGACGCCCGGTCGCATAGTAGTAATCGCGAATGGCTTCGAGCATGACAAGCGTGACGGGCGGGGTGGCGGCAGGCTGGATTTTTCCTGTCGAAGTCTTGATAAAATCAGCCCCTGCAAGCATCGCAAGATCGCTCGCACGGCGCACAACATCATAACTTCCGAGTTCACCCGTTTCGAGAATGACCTTGAGGTGCGCCGGTCCGCACGCTTCCTTCACGGCCGCGATTTCCTCGAACACCTTGGCTTGATCGCCCGCGAGCATGGCCCCGCGATCGATCACCATGTCGATTTCGTCGGCACCAAATTCAACGGCGCGTCGTACGTCGTCGAGTTTCACCGGCAAGGGCGACAGGCCGCTCGGAAATGCTGTCGCAACGCTCGCCACCTTGACCGTGGAGCCAAAGAGTGCGCGCTTCGCAACGGGCACCATGTTCGGGTAGACACAAACTGCGGCGCACGACGGTATCGATGGATCGCGATCGAGCGGATGAAGCGCCTTTGTACAAAGCGCGAGCACCTTGCCGGGCGTGTCTTTGCCCTCGAGCGTTGTGAGGTCCATCATCGAAATTGCGAGCTTCAGACCTTGGACCTTGGTGCTCTTCTTAATGGACCGCTTGGCGAGTGACGCCGCACGCTCTTCAACGGCAACGGCGTCAACTGTTGGGGATGCGGGAAATAACACGGGCACACCCGAGGAATGATCGGGCATAAGGGCTGCCACCATGATGGCTCACGGTATCATTGCATCCTCCCTCGACGGGGGAGGAATTAAGGGGAATCCCACCGATCTTTCGCTTCAAACCTTCGGAGGCGGTGCTGCCGGTGGAGCTCCGGGCACGCCCTCACGATCGCGCTTGGCGCGCTTGGTGCGGCGCTTTTCGGCTTCGCTTTGCTTCTTTCGGCGCTTCACGCTCGGCTTCATGTAGTGGCGCCGCATCTTCAATTCGCGCAGCACCCCTTCCGACGCGAGCTTGCGCTTCAGCATCTTGATCGCGCGTTCAATTCCTCGATCGCTTACGAGAACTTCCAGCGGTTTGCACTGAATGGCGTCGGACGCCGTCGTCGTCGGAGTATCCGTCATCGGGTTTCAGCCTCTTTCTACAAGCTTTCCATAAAACCGGGGAGGCCGCTTTAGCAAAGACCCCATTCCGCCGCCAGGGGAAATAGCAAATCCCGCCCGATTCCTACGATACTTAGGTGTTCCGGCCGCTTCCGCGAACTGCTTGGCGATTGACAATCGAGGGTGGTATGGAATCGCCCTTCCTCGTTAGCGAGCCGAAGTGGCGGAATTGGCAGACGCAGCGGATTCAAAATCCGCCGTTCGAAAGGGCGTGAGGGTTCAAGTCCCTCCTTCGGCACTGTGAAGACCATTCAACCGTGGTTCATCCTCACCGTCTTTGCCCTCTGCGGCTGCAAGAGGCAAGAGCGCATCCACGAAGAGGGCGCACGCGCGCAAGTTCAGTTTCTCACCAAAACCGTAGAGAGCGACGTACAGGAGCTCGAGCGTGGCCTTCCACAGGGCGCTCTGCGCTTCCGCATCTTCCTCGCTTCGAAAACGGTCGTTGGACACAAGCTGGAAGAGCTCCCGCAGGAAGTGCGCCGCGAGCTTGGCACCATTCGCCGGGAAAATGTTGATCTGACGATCGCCAAATCCACGTTCTTCGGTTTGGCAAATGAAACGGGCGTTTTCGTCCGCAGCAATTTGGACTCGGAAACGCTTGCCGGAAAGAACCTCTTTGAGAGTGCGCCAGACCTGCGTCGTTCGCACCACCAACCATTCGTATCCTGTATGGCTACTTTCGATCCGTTGCAGCGAAAGGAAGAGCGATATTGGCTTGCAACGTCCGCGGTAAAAGATGAACAGGAAGTTGTTCGTGCCTACTACGTAACCGGTTGGTCGTTGCGCGCATATGCCTTGAGGCTGCAGGAGGCGTTGAAGAGCGAACTTGCATCAAAGGCGCGTACTACGCACACCTTAGACAGGATTCCCGTTTTCTACCTGGGTGTGTTCGAAGGACCGAACGTGGTCACGGCACCGCAAACTCCGAGCGTGGACGACGACGCCCTGAAGAAACTGAATCTCTCCGAACGCACCCAGGGTGGTCCGACCTCCGGTGTGCTCACGATTACCCAGCGCCTTTTTGGCTATGCCGCCGAACGAACTCCGAAGCTTGGTGCAAACGTGGGCGTTGCCGTTTTGTACAGCGTGCCATGACAACCCCGATTGAACGGCGTCTCATTGCATCCGCTATCGGCTTGGCCGCAGCCATCATCTGCACCGCAACCTTTCTATCAACGGAACGGCAGCGCATTTTTGGTGGCACAGGCATCTTGGTTTTTGCCATTCTCACAGCATGGCAATTGCACCGCTTGGGGCGCATGGGCGCAGACCGCGATCCGCATTTGTAGCTTCACCAGTTCTATTTATTGCGGGAGCGTTGAATTACCCGTCGCTTCAATGAACTCGCTGCACTATTGTGTTCTTGTTCAATGCCTCGGTTTGCCGCAATCGATGTAGGTTCGAACGCACTGCGCCTGCGCATCGTTGAAGCCACATCCCCTTCTGTGCCAGCGGACGAGAGCCAACCCCTCGCAAGAGTTGGCAAAGGTGACCCTCCGGCTCAATGGACCGAACTTGCGAGTGTGCGAGCAGCCGTGCGCTTGGGCAAGGAAGTCTTCGTCTCTCGACGTTTGAGTCCCGCGTCGATCGGCGAGGCGTGCCAGGCATTGCGTGAGTTTCGAAACGTGATCGACGAGAAGCACATCGACGCGTACCGCGCCGTCGCTACGAGTGCCGTGCGCGAAGCGCGCAATGGGTCGACGCTGATTGAACGCACGCGCCGAGAAGCTGGGATCGCGCTCGAAGTGATTGAAGGGATCGAGGAGGCACGGCTCATTCAGTTGGCTGTGCGCCGCAAGCTCGCGCTCGAAGCGACCTCGGCGCTGCTCATCGACGTTGGCGGCGGGTCGACGGAACTCAGCTTCATCGATAGGGGCAAGCACGTATGGAGCAATTCACTCGCGCTGGGAACCGTCCGCCTACTTGAAACATACTTGCGTGACGGCCGAAATATGGACGCCAAGCGACTTCGTCTTCTCAACGAAGCGATCGATCGTGCCATAGCGCCCGCGCTTCCGCAGCTCAAGGCACAGACGATCACGCACCTGATCGGAACCGGCGGAAACGTCGAGACGCTTGCTGATCTTTGCCCCGCAAAGAACTCCACATTACCCAATTCGCGGTGCATCGATACCGGGACCATGCGTCAATTGTATCGCAAGTTGATCGCAATGACGCCAAACGAGCGTCGCGACAGCTTTGGATTGCGGCCCGATCGAGCAGACACCATTGTTCCTGCCATCAGCATCTTTGCTCGCATCTCGGAAACGCTTCGAAGAGACGCTCTCATCGCCCCGGGCGTCGGGCTCACAGCTGGCATTCTCGAAGAGCTCATCGACAAATTTTTCCACGTCTGGGACACCGCGGGCGAGGCCGAAACCGTACTTACGTCGTGCATCCAGCTCGGACGCCGTTACTCCTTCGACGAAAAGCACGGGCGCAAGGTCGCGAAGTTCGCAACCCAACTATTTGATGATCTGCGGAGTATTCATGCGTTCGATGAGCGCGATCGCCTGCTGCTCAGAGCTGGCGCACTGATCCACGACATCGGCGATTTTGTTCGCTACGACGGCCACCACAAGCACAGCTACTACCTCGTACAACACTCAGACATTATGGGTCTTTCGCGCGACGAACGGGCCATTGTGGCGAATCTCGCGCGATACCACCGCAAGAGCCCACCCGAGACATCTCACCCAAATTTTCGTGACCTTGACAAAGAAGCACGCGGAAAGGTTCGCGGGCTCGCTGCGCTGCTTCGCATTTCCGATGCGCTCGATCGCGAGCACTTAGGGAAGATCGAAGGCGTTCGGGCTGCCGTTGATGAGGCGAAGCACAAAGTCACGCTTTTCTTGCGGGGTGATGCTGATCGCGAACTTGAAGAATGGACCGTCATGGCAAAGAGCGAATTCCTCCGTGATGTGTATGACCTCGACGTTGAAATCGCGCAGGAGGAAGTCGCCGAATGAAAGGCACGTGGTTATGCCTCATCGCGATCACCTCGGTTGCATGCGGCGGGTCCGGCCTTCCGTCCACAGCCAATGCCGTTAATGCGTATGCCACCGCACTTGAACGCAAGGATGCAGACACTCTTTATGAATTGCTCAATGAACGCGACAAGGTACGTCTTGGTCGCGACGGCGTTCGCGATCTTGTACAGAGGTACGCGAACGAGCACGCCGAGCATGCGCGCACTTGGAAGTTATCTCCTTTGAATGAGCGCATCGCAGCGCTGTATGGCTACGCCGACGGCGAACAAGCGGCTGTCGTTTTCGAGCGCGATGCTGCCGGGTCCGAGCGATTTCTCATTGACTCCGCGGGTGCCATCCCCGGAGGTGCCGCCTCCCCGACGGACGCACTGGCAAACTTGCGGCGTGCACTTTCACGCAGGAGCTACCTTGCACTTTTGCGCGTACTGACTCCGGAGATGCGCCGTGCGCTCGAAAGGCGCGTGCGGGAGATTGTCGATGGCCTCGAGCATCCGGAGGCACTCAAGATCGATCGCGAGGCCACCGTCACCGACATCAATGTCAATGGGGGTCATCGGGTTCGCCTCCGATGAAGTGGCAACATTTGGCACGTTGATCTAGTGGAGCAACC
>JAHFDX010000281.1 GCA_023248785.1 Myxococcales bacterium | reverse complement strand
CGTTCTGAGGCGATGGGGGCGCGTCGCGGCGGGGCACGTCGCGGCGTTCGGGGAAAGTTCTTCTTGCATCCTCATGTATCCCACGTCATGACATAGCTAATTGAGCGAACGGGGTCGCTCGAGCCACGAATCTTGACTCAACAGGCTTAGGTTTAGGTGGGGGGACAAATGAACATCAAAGGCGCGCTGCTATGCGCAAGGATCCGTTCAAGCGCGTGGTCGATGAGACCCATAACGTCTGGATGTAGACCGGTCGTACGCTCGCTGTCGCTATGGCGCTGGCACCGAGATTGAATCGCGTGATCGAAACGTTCCACGATCTTTCGGATGACCGAGCCCTGTAGGAGTGACAGTTCGAATACGACCAGGATGCTGTCCGTTGCCACACGCGCATCCTCCAGTCCACACCATCCCGGGCAGTACCCTGGAACGGTTCGAACTGTCACTCGTGGAGAGCTCGCTACTTCTTCATCACCGAGAGAAGCGTGGTCGCCATGTCGCTTGGCGTTGGGGCCACCTTCACGCCGCACGATTCCAGCTTCGCGATCTTTGCGGCGGCTGTGTCGTTGCCACCTGAGATGATCGCGCCCGCGTGACCCATACGCTTACCAGGTGGAGCCGTCGCACCGGCGATGAATCCCGCCACAGGTTTTGACATCTTGGCCTTTATGTAATCGGCCGCACGCGCTTCGGCCTGGCCACCGATCTCACCGATGAGGATGACTCCATGTGTGTCGGGATCTGCCTGGAACAGCTCCAGCACATCAACGAAATCCATTCCGGCGACGGGATCCCCGCCAATGCCGACACACGTTGACTGCCCAACACCAAGCGCCGTGAGTTGACCAACGGCCTCGTACGTGAGCGTGCCTGATCGCGACACCACACCAATATTTCCGGCCTTGTGAATGTGTCCGGGCATGATCCCAATCTTGCACTCGCCCGGGGTGATGATCCCGGGACAGTTAGGCCCGATGAGGCGCGTGCAGCCCTTCATGCTCTCGAGCACGCGACGAACCTTGATCATGTCCATCACGGGAATGCCTTCGGTAATACACAACGAGTTTCAAGCCCGCGTCGAACGCCTCGAGAATTGCATCGGCCGCACCGGGTGGTGGAACAAAGATGAGACTCGTGTCGCACGCCGTCGCTTTGACGGCCTGGGCAACTGTGTCAAAAATCGGCGTTGCGCTCTCGAACACAATGCCGCCACGCCCGGGGGTGACACCCGCCACAATTTTCGATCCGTACTCCAAGCACTGCTTTGCGTGAAAACTACCGGCACTACCGGTGATGCCCTGCACCACGATGCGTGTCGACTTGCCAACGAGAATGCTCATCGCGCACCCCCTGCAACTGCCGCCACGATCTTCTGCGCACCATCGAACATGGAGGTAGCCGCCTCGATACGAAGACCACTCTGGGTCAGGATGTTCCGACCAAGTTCCACGTTCGTACCTTCCAAGCGCACAATCACAGGCACCTTAAGGCCGAGTTCTTTTGCGGCCATCACAACGCCATTGGCAATCACGTCGCACTTCATGATCCCGCCGAAAATGTTGACGAAAATGGCCTTCACCTTGGGGCTCTTCAAGATCATGCTAAACGCTTTCGTGACCTGCTCTTGGTTCGCACCGCCACCGACGTCGAGAAAGTTCGCCGGGGACACACCGTGTTTCTCGCCCGCATGTTTGATGATGTCCATGGTGGCCATCGCGAGACCGGCGCCGTTGACCAAGCACCCGACATTGCCATCGAGCGACACGTAGTTGAGACCCGCCTTCTTCGCTTCAAGCTCGACGCGGTCCTCTTCGTCTTCGTCGCGCAGCTCATTCCAGTCGGGATGCCTGAAATCCGCGTTGTCGTCGAAGTTAATCTTAGAGTCGAGAGCGACAACGCCGCCCGATTTCGTAACAATGAGTGGATTAATTTCAACGAGCGAACAGTCTTCTTTAAGAAACAGCGTGTAGAGCGACCCAACGAGCTTGAGAAATTGCGCCACCGTTTCTTTGCCGTGCTTCTCGAGGCCAAGCCCATAGGCAAGCTGCCTCGCCTGATACGGCGAAAGACCGACGACGGGGTCCGCATGCACCGAGAGAATCTTCTCAGGGGTATCAGCCGCGACCTTCTCGATGTCCATACCTCCTTCCGTGGAGGCCATAAACGCGACGCGTCGCTGATCGCGATCGACGAGCGCGCTCAGGTAGAGTTCGCGCTCAATATCGAGCCCCTGCTCAATGTAAAGGCGACGAACCTTTTGCCCACTTGGCCCGGTCTGATGGGTCACAAGCTGCATTCCTAAGATGCGCGTCGCGAGATCGCGTGCTTCGGTGGCGCCCCCTTTCGCGACCTTGACTCCCCCACCCTTGCCTCGCCCGCCGGCATGGATTTGTGCCTTGACGACGACAACGGGGCTACTGGTTTCGGCGATGAGCTTCTTGGCCATCGCCTCGGCCTCATCGACCGTGAACGCAGGATATCCTTTGGGGATGGGAACTCCGTAACGGGCGAAGATTTGCTTGCCCTGATACTCGTGAATCTTCATGCAGACTCCTCGGAAGGGAGCCTCACGGTATCAGAGGTTACGGACGACCCAAAGCGCGCTCATCGTCCCGGCCCGGCGGCTCGTGCCCAACCCCATTGCGATTGGGTTTGTCGAACGAGAGGACCGAAAATACGGGGCCACCTGCCGGCACATAGCTGCACACAACGCCTGGAAGGACTGCCGCTGCTTCGTTGCATTGATTGAACGAGAGCATCGTTGTGCACGTAACGTGGTTGGGATCGTAGTCGAATGAGGGCTTGCAACTCTGAAGCTGCGTGCGATTCGGTTGGTGCGAGAGCTTCCACTCAATTTTCCCTGCTTGCTGGGGCGAGAGCGAGCGCATGCTTGGCAAAAAGAAGCACCCGAAATAGTTCATCGTGTTGCGGCGATCAGGCGGCATGGTTCCTGGCTGGCCCTCGGGATTTCCGCAACGATCGATTCCCAGGCCATCCCAATATGTCGACGTAAAATCGGCGATCGTGTCGAAGATGCCATCTCCGTCGCCAGTAAAGGTGTGATCGAGCCCCAAATAATGGCCCATTTCGTGAACGATATTCGCCGCGTCCGAGCCCCCTAAAACGATCGAATAACTTTCTGCGGGGTAGCCGTCGAGCGACTTCTGAAAGCCCGGTTGCTTCGCGGCGTCCGAACATCCCCAGCCGTTGATGGGATCGATCATCAATGACGGAGTTGCCTGATTGTTGCAGGAACTCGACCAGCCTCCGCCGAAGTCACACATCGCGTTGACCTCGTCGACCGCCGTTTTCTTACAATTCGCCCCCATCGCGTCGCATTGCATATCGACGCTGAGATCCGCGGTGGTGGAATAGCCCGAGAACGCAGCGCCGAACGCCTGTGTTAGCACCGCATTTGCGCACGCAGCCGATCCCAACGGTACCTCCGTCGCCGCGCAGATCCCGCCAACATAGTTCTGCTGCATGGCCGGCGTTGACCAAGCGGCGGACCTACGAAGGGAATCGCACATGGAGGCTGCGTCCGTCGCGACTCGCTTGAGGCCGGAGAGTCGTCCTCGCGCAAATGCGATCACAATCTTGCCGTAGTAGGTGTTCGATGCCACGTAGTCGATTGCACGACTACCTGCAGCATCGGTAGAAAACGTGGGGCCCCATCCGAGTGTGTTTGCGCTCGTATTTCTGTAATCCGCAAAATCAGTTGCGGGGTTGTAGGAAAAGCGAAGCCCGTGCCGTTCGTATTGACGATTGAGCACGCCCACCAGATACGCGACACCACCACTCGTCGCGAACGAACCTCGCGTGCCGTCGTCATCCGTGAGACGCAACGCCTGGATCCTCAGCGTGCGCATGCGCGTTTGAAGGAACCAACTCCGAAGCAACGCCTGCTCACGATCGCACGGTCCAGCGAACACGCGAGTCTGTTGGCGAGAGGGCGAGAGAAAAATGTTGTCGACGGAGAGGCACGCACCGCCAATTCGAAGTTCGCCGTATTGGAACGTGTCCATCCAGCCGGAAATGTCCTGCTGTGGAAGGCGATACGCGGCGGACTGCGTCGATTTTACGCTGCATGTTCGAACTTCGAACGAACCGTCGGACAGGCGCTCAAGGCAGTCGCTCGAGGAATAATAGAGGCGATCCGCGCGCCACTGCCAAAGTTGTTCTTGGCGTCCGTCACAGTCCGAAAGCACTGCGCGCATCGCCCTGCCCGTACTCTGTGCAGTAAGGCACTTGCCGAGAGGCCCAACAATCGGAAGACCCACAGTGCCCACTGGGAAGCGGGCCCCGCGCGCACTAAATGTGCCTACCCACGCGGGCGTCGCGCTCAGCGAAAACTGCTGGTGCTCCACACCGGTGCCGGTCTTCGTCACGGCACATGACCAGAGCATGTACGGCATTCCCGCGCTCACGTTCATGCTGTTGTGCATAATCGTGGCGCAAAGGTTGTCGAAGGTCGCAATGGTTCCCAGCTGCGGATCGAAGTCCCACTTATCGATGCCATCAACACTGCCGCACACATCGACAACCAGGGGCGAATATGTATCTGTGGTGGTTGCATTTGCCGGATAGTAGTTTGTACCGATGTACGGCATCGACGCGAACGCGCTGAGATACGCGGCGAGATACGGAGTGAACGGTTTCTTGCGCGTGAGACACAAGTCGGTCTTGTTCACGCGTGCGCGAAACTCGCGCTTGTCCGTGTAACGCCAAGAAACAACGGGGGCATGCATCCCCTTCGGCGTGCATCCCGTAAAGATCACGGGGTACACGGTGCGAGATCCGGGATCTGCCGGAGTGATCGGTCTCGCGGCGTCGACGCCCATGCACAACGGACCGGGAGATCCAATGGTAAAGACGCTTGATGATGTGACCTGTGATCGGATTTGAAACGATCCAGCAAGCGCGATTGGCGCTGCTTGCTCCAGCTCATCCGTGCCGTCGCTACCTGCGCCGCACGAGGATCCCATCGCGAGAACAAAAACAAGCCGAATGCCGTGCCCCATGGGCGCGCTCTATTGCACGGACGCCAAACAAACGCCAGCCGTCGACCCAACCATTCTCCCAAGCTCGCTCGGAAATGTTGTCACCTGGCCCGTGCATGCGCATGCTGGCCATATCGTGTGGTCACGCAGTGCCTTCCCCTTGGTAGCAACGTTTCTTCTAACCGGATGCGCCGGTTGGGGGCGCATGGCTGCGGGTCACAGCTACGCAGCGTCCGGAGATGTCGCGCGAAGCGGGCCGCAGGTCGCTGTCGACATGGTGTTCGTGCCCAAGGGGCGCACGTGGTTTAATCGAGGCCAAGAGCCGCTACCCGTTGCCCTTCACAACGGTGTGTATGCATTCCGTTCCGAGAAATTGACCTCCCTCGGCTGGGTCACGGGATTTGGCTATTTCGTTCGACCGCGCCCCATCTCGGGATACGCCATTGCTGGCACCAATGGGCACCTCGATTGGGTCGATGGACGGGTTACGTTTGGAAACTTCAACCCCTACGCGGAGCTTGGAGTGGCCGCTCAGGTGGGATCGCGTACGCCCGAACGCGAGAACGGCGTCGTGATGACCATGGCGTTTGATAGCCAGCTGTTGCTCCACAATCTCGAGATTGTGAACAATAACGGACACAAAGCC
>JAHFDX010000280.1 GCA_023248785.1 Myxococcales bacterium | reverse complement strand
CGCACGTCGACACTGCTCTCGGGCGGCTTGGCCCGTATCGTCTGAACCGCCAAGACGGCCAAATACGCGGCACCGACGACCTGGAGTGGCGTCTGGTGCGTTACGAGCGCACTAGTGAGCGCGCTTTTACCCCCAGTCCCGTAAGCAGCCCGTAACTCGCATCAGCCGTCGCCGCACCGAGTCCGCAGGCAAGGCCGACCCTTCGTCCATCCGCCAGCGTGCGGCGGATACAAAGGATACCAATGGATCCCACCGGAGCGGCGACCTAGAGACCAAGAAGCATGGCTTTTGCGAAGACCGCAATCATCCTTTCCTCGCCTGAATAAACATCCTCGAACTTTGAGCGGTATAGGTTTCCTTCAAGTGGCCGCCCTCCAGCGAAACGATCGCGAACCCTGCGCGTTGCAACATCAGTTCGATCTCGAAGCGGTAAATGGGCCGCCAGTAGGTTGCGTAGAGGCTGCGCCGGACCGTTCCATCCGGCAGGATCTCGTCGTACCAGCCGTGGAGGCGTTGCATATGCCGCTCATCAAATGGATCGAGCATCGCAAAGCGCGTGTACCGGTTCCCGGTATGCGGGCTTTTACGGGTAAAAAAGGCTTTCGCGACGGGATCGCCATGGACCGGGAGTTTCAGTGGGCTCACGATGTCCAGAACGAAAACACCGTCATCGGCAAGATGCTCGAAGACATTGCGCAGCACGCGCTGTTGGTCCTCGAACTTAGGAATGCACAGGAGGCTGTTGAACGCGATGATCGCCGTGCGAAACTTCTTTTTCTCAATGGCCAATCTGGTCACGTCCTGTTCGACGAGCATGATCCGATCATGGAGACTCGGATCCGTTCGCTCCACATTGCCTCGAAACTGACGAAGCAGCTCCTTCGATAGATCGACCCCGGTAACGTGGTGACCGTCTCGCGCAAGTGGGATCGCGACCCGGCCCGTGCCGCAGCACAACTCAAGCACGGGACCGCGGGTCTCTTTCACGAGCTCACGATACCGGGCCACATCGTGCATCAGACCCTGATAGCGGGTGACCTCATCGAAATTCCCGGGGACCTGACCGTGTTCGCCCGACGGGTAGTCACCATCGTAATATTGAAGCATCGCGTTCTGTGAATCGTTCCACTCACTCATGATGTACTCCTTGTTTTCTTGAGCCGACGTGGCCGTATAGGTTTTCCGGCCTCAAATAGCTGCGCGACGGTCGCCGCCGAGAGGCGCTCGAACACCTCTCGGCGAAGAGACACCTCGACGTTTCTCCCGTCCGCTTTCTGCTCCCGGACCAAGCCCGCTTCACGCAATTCGTGGAGGTGATGAGACATGTTCGCCTTCGAGATCGACAGCGCGTGCACGAGCTCGGTCGACGTTCTCGGCGCTTGTGCAAGCAGCGTCACGAGCGCGTACCGCGTCGCATCGCCGAGTGCTCGAAAAATAAGCGGCGGATCGATCTCGGGATCGCCCTCTACCGTACCGCCCATCGCCCCGGTCGAGAGGCTTGGATCAAAATACGGGAAGTGGACAACCGTTCCGTCCTTGCCCCATTCGTAGGCCGACCAATGACGCCTGTCGTTGAACATCGAAGGCAAAAAATGGCAGCACTCGATGTCCGAAAGCCGCAGACGATAGCCACCTCGAATCGCTTGAAGCGTCGCAGTCCCTTCGTCGACCTCGACGCGCAAGAGGGCGAGCCTGGCGAACTCGGCGAGCGTGCAAGATTCGAAGAGTCGCTCCTTTTCTTCGGCCGAGCGGCGAAACTTGGGCTCCGCGTCACGCCAGGTCTCCGCGAAGGACGATCTCCAGAAGTCGTCTAAGGCTTCGAGCAGGTTCTTACGAAAGACGTTTGGCTCGCTTCGGACGCGCTCAATGGCGAGGGCAAGCGGTGCCTCAGGTCGGTAGGGAAAGAGCCCCATGAACGCGAACCACTCGCGTTTCTTTTTTGGGACCATGGAAATGGCCTTTTGAACGTCGGCTCCGGAGATGATCTCTTTTACAACCGGTTTTTCGTGGAGCAGGCCGAGGAGAAATCGCTGCCTTACGGTCTCCTCGGGGACTCTACGAAGCGCTGCCCTTAGCTCCTCAAACGTCTGCGGGAGTGCTTCCGGTTCAATCAGATCGGCGGCGATCGTCCACACGTGCGAGCTTCCACCGAGATCGTCGACCGTGCGGAAGAACCGCTTCGGTAGTCTCCGGGCAGCCTCTGACCTCCACGGTCGATGAATCCGCGCATCAGGGTCGGTCAGAACCTGAAGCGCATAGAACATCTCGAAACGCAGACTCACCTCGAATGAGCACGCTCTGCGAAAGAGCGATAGAGGAGACGAGTTTAGCATCTTATGTTTCATATATATCGAACTACTTCTTCCGATGGCTCACGCCCACTACAGCTCCAATCTGACGCGCTGTTTGCCCCCATTGCGGTTTCCGGCAACGCGAAAGCCAGCGGCCTCGAAGAGGCTGCGGGTTCCAGTCCATGCAAATGCGTGCGGGATCGTCTTGCCCGCTGGATACGGTTTGACCGGATACGCCTCCACGATGGTCGCCCCATAGTTCTTCATCGCGGAAAGCGCCGCGCGCAAAAGAACGCCGGCCAAACCTTTACCACGATGGCTGCGCTTGACGAAGAAACAAGGGGCGGACCACACCCTTTCGGCATCCGCGCATGCCAAGCTAGGAGCTCGATTGAGCTTTGGGAAATCGACTCTCCAATCGAACGCGCACCACCCTACGGGTTCGCCGTCGTCGTAGGCGAGGATGCCGTGAGCCTTCTCCTCTTTCACCAGCAGCGAAAGCCGGCGCTTGGCGAGGGAGCCCTTTACGTCTTCCCACTTCTCGCGGCGCTCCTGACGCCAGGACATGCACCAACAGCCTCCACAAGCGCCGCTCTCGCCGAAGAGTCGTTCTAGGTCTGACCACAACTCGGGTCGCAATTCCTTGGTCACAATGGGCATAGCGTCTCTCCGGTAGGTTCGATATATATCGAACCTACCGGAGGTGCAAGGAGACACCATCCCTTTTCTTGCGAATGTCCTCCGCAGGCCACGCTACCCGCCTGCCCTATGCTGGCCCGGCAAGCTCGCGCGTAGTTCCAAGACCGCGGATCCGGTGGATGTTGCCGCCAGGTCCGAAAACGGCCAGACAACGGACTCGGACGGAGCTACATCCTCGTTCGGGTCGAGCGAGAGCAGGGCTCTCCCTCGCTTGTTTGATCGTCCATGCCCCGACACGCGAGCGGGCGCGGAGTAGGAGGCGCTGAGCTGGCGCGAATGGTAGTCTGCGCCCCGCAATGACCCCCGAACTTTTCCGCACCCTTGCCCGATACAACTACGGGATAAACGACAAGCTATATGCCCTCGCCTCGACGCTGCCTGACGTAGAACGCAAGCGAGACCGAGGCGCTTTCTTCAAGTCGATCCACGGGACCCTCAACCACCAGCTCTTGGCCGATCGTGTGTGGATGGGGCGCTTCACAGGTGTTGATCTCCACGGTGACTGGATAGGGCCCGGTGGCATCCGCGCGCTCGATCAAGAGCTATACGCCGACTTCAAGGAGCTACGACGTGCGCGGGCGGAGACGGATGGCGAGATCGAGTCTTGGACCGCGGACCTCACCGACGACAAGCTCGCCGCCCCTCTTAGTTACGTTCGGAAAGGTGTCGCGTCCGAGCACCCGCTCTGGTGGGCGATGTCGCACCTATTCAATCACCAGACTCATCATCGTGGGCAGGTCACCACGCTCCTCATGCAAGCAGATCGCGATCCGGGCGTGACGGACCTCATCGTCATGCTGCGTGAGAATGCGGCGCGAACAGCCAGTACGGTCGGTGAGCCGTCGACCGGCGAACAAGCTGCACCGGCAAACGAAGCGTACGATCGCTGGGCCGCCGTCTATGATCGCGACGGCAACCCGCTCGTCGCTCTCGATGACATCGTCGTTCCGGCTCTTGTTGGTTCGGTCAACGGTCTCCACATTGCGGACCTCGGATGCGGAACCGGACGCCATTCGCAGCGTCTCCTCGACGGCGGGGCGCGCGTCACGTGCGTGGACTTCTCCGCCGGAATGCTTGGGGAGGCCAAGAGCCGGCTTCAGGGACTCAACGCGACTTTCGTCGAACACGACTTGCGAAAGCCAATGCCATTCGCGGATGGCACGTTCGACGCCGTCCTCTGCTGCCTCGCGTTGGAGCACGTGGCCGATCTCGCGCGCTTCTTCCGCGAGGTGCGTCGCATCTGCAAAGGGAGCGGCTTCGTCGTCTGCTCCGACATGCACCAAGCCATGCGCTTCCGCGGCAAGCAGGCGTCCTTCGACGACCCGATGACAGGGATCAAGGTGCGCGTAGAAGGGTACGAGCACGCAGTTTCCGAGTACGTAACGGCCGCCCTTGGCGCGGGGTTCGTCATCGAGACGATACAGGAACACAAGGGGGATGCCGCTCTCTTGGTGCGCTTTCCGCGGATTGCCAAGTATGTCGGTTGGCCGATGCTCGTCACGATGCGCCTGAAAGTCCAACCCGCATGAAGCACCTTGCGGATCTCTCGCATCTTATCGAACAGGACCGGGGCCTCGCATCCTTGCTTCTCGAAGTACGCGGCCGTCTCGACAAAGATCCGGGTCACGACGTTGCACACTGTTTGCGTGTCGCGCTGTGGACGATAAGGTTCGGTGGCGACGTCGTCGATTCACGATGTGCGGTCGCCGTGTCTCGCAGGGCGCGTGAAAACGGGAGGCCAGCGCGCACTCGTACCGCCCGGTTCTCCACACGTCAAATCCTCGTGTCGGCACTGGTATCGGCAGCGACGACATCCGCACGCTGAAGTCGCAGCAGCGGGACGGGACCGGTAGTTGTTCGTCGTGTGCCACCGGCGCGCTCCGTTCAATCCCAAGGAGAGATAAAGACGGGTTCCATTCGAGCTGCTCGCCACTCTTCCGTGCAGGTCAGTCTCATGTCGTACCGATCGAGTCCCGGCGCGAAAAAATTCTTCGTGATCGAACTGATCGCAAATCCTCCGCGCGCGAAAAAGCCATATGGAGTGCTGGCTCGTGCTCATTTCGACGGCGCCGATGTCGCGATGTCGCGATGTCGGTATGTCGGTAAAAGGCGCGCGCAGAGAAGCATGCGTCCAAGTCCGATACGGTGGCTTCTCTGTGCCACCATGCTCCAGCAGAGATTCGCGACGTGCGCGTCATCCCGGCTGGTGGCCCATTCGCCACACGCAACGACGCATCTCGTATCATCCTCGATCACGATCACGGCCCCTGACAGTCGCTGCAGGTACGCTTCAAATTCCGTGCGCACGCACGAAGCCCCAGCGGGCCGAGCTACTTCCCGGTAGGGGCCGCCTCGTCCCATCCGCTTGCTTGCGCAAGCGAGGCCAAGGCCACGTTAAAATCCATCAGTGCAAACAAGTGGTTCACCCTCGCATTGCCGTATGAGCGCAGCGAATCGATCATGGCTCGCTCATCACGAATGCCTAGGTCCATTTGGTCTGTCACTTCGACAACGAATTGCTTCGCTTTGTGCTCTGCGCGGTCCCAACCTTCTTCCCGCATCTTCGCTTCGTAGGCGACACCCCAGGCATTCTCCACTTCGACCATCTTTCCACCCAGCGCGAGGCGCTCCAACGAACGCGTCTCGGCAAGTTGCGCT
>JAHFDX010000279.1:3854-5660 GCA_023248785.1 Myxococcales bacterium | reverse complement strand
CCGCGCTCACGTCCATCAAGATGGCAAGATGCACCGCGTGCTCGACGGCGAGGTCTCGCATCTCGCACGCCGCCGCGCGGAGCCCAGCCGTCCAGTCATCGCCAACGTCGCTTACGACTCTCGCGCGACCATCCATTACGTCGAAACCGTCGCCACCTTCAATGTCCGGCGTCCTTCGCGGCGTCCCAAACGCGACGTGCTCGGGGCAGAACTTCACGACGCGAACATTGGGTAGCCGAAGGAGCCGTTGCGTGAGCGAATACTCACCGTTGGCCGTGCCGTCCACCCCGCACAACTCTCCCGCTAGGCAGGCGCTCACGAGTAGGCGCAACGGGCTGTTCGTGCTGAACGGGGGCCACGAGCCGATGAGGTCCGCGGTTGGAAGATGGGAAGGTTTCATCCCCATCGAAGGTAGTAGGGACGTCAGAATAGGCTGGCAAGATCACGACCATTCGAGAGCAACGGTACCCTCCCGATGAACGGTGCAGTGTGTGGGTCGAAGAGTTTCTCATGAGGCTTGATACGGAAGGTGCGCAATCACCCGGGTTGCTCGGCAGCGTCGCATGAAGATTCCGGCGATCGCGACGGCGCTACGCACGGGTGAATGCATCGAACTCCGTTCGCCGGATGCTGCGGATGGCCGCACGGTGCTCTCGTACATTCGACGGTTGTCGAAAGAGGCGTTCCGTAACCTCAATCATCCGCCCGAGTTCTTCGAGGTGCCAACCGACGAGGCCGAGGCAAGGCGGTCACCTCCCGGAGTAGGCGCAGCGGCGGCGCGTCACGTGTCATCGGCAAGGTTGTTGCCATGATGCAGCGCTTCGAGTCGCCGCTCAGCAGGGTCTTTCCGTCGAGGTCGTCGAGGGGTATCGTCCGCAGCAGATCGACAAGAGTCGAAGGTTTCTTTCGCCTCGCCATTGCCATCACCCCGCGTCCCCGAGCCCGATGGTAACGCCCACAAGAAACGAGACGCCCAACATTGCGAGCCATGTCACGAAGAGCTTGAATGCCAAGCGTCGGTGGCGAGAGCGCGTCAAACGCGTCCCAAACAGGGACCAGACAGCGGGGACGCAACCGAAGACAACTGCCAAAAACGCGCCGTGCAGGACATCACCCTTCTCCAGAACCTCGAAGAATGAGCGCGGTGGCAAGCCCAAGAACGCTTTGGCGACGATCATCGAACTTCCGAGAGCCAACGCACACACGGGTGTGTACAGGACCGGGACGGCGACGGCGGCCAGCATTGCAAAGCGGTAGCGATTGCGCAGAAGCCTCGAGTCTGCGTGCTGTAGTGCAGTCACTTGAAAGCTTGCTGCGAGGGCGGCGCCCCCTGCGCCCCATGCACGCGCAATCTCAAGCCACACCATGCGAGGAATGTACTCAAAACCACCGAACCTACGCAGGCCAAACCACGCTTGGCACACCATGGCGACGCCCGCGATTACAACGAGGATTACAGAAACGATCGCGGTGACGACGACGGGGCGGGAGACCGCAGCACCGCCCCTGTCACCGTCCCGCGAATCGATAACGTCTTGCATCGAGGGCTCGTATACCAGAGCCCAGCTCACCCAAGAAGTCGCAGTGAAGATCGCGTTATGGCGCGAGTTGAAATGTCTGCGCGCGAGCCCTCGCACGGAGAGCGACTGTCGCGCTCCCGAAGGGGCTCGAAATCGGCGACATCGTTTGCTCGCCTCTGGGCTGCCGAATCGGACCGTATTGGCGCATGGGTTGGGGCGGTGAGTTGAAGCCGTAATGAACTCATCTCCCCTGCAAAGCCACGGCGCTTCGCGTTCCCTCTCAGAT
>JAHFDX010000279.1:0-3844 GCA_023248785.1 Myxococcales bacterium | reverse complement strand
CACGGCTCTTGTTCATGCCATACGCGTAGGCACTGCGGAGACGGCGCGGGCGCGGCTCCGAGTTGCGTTGTTATGTCCACGGAAATATGCCAAGAAGCGAAGTGAGAACATCCAAGGGCGCAATCACGCCTTCCCATGGCGATCGAATAGCTCTCGCATGCCGAGGATCATCTTCGCGGCTGCACCGACCGGGGTGTCATCACCCAGGTGAATCCATCTTCCCTCGCGAATGCGCCAGGTGGCCATCGCCCGGGCCGTTTGCTCGGCGACGAACTTGGACAACTCGTAGTCGCGAACGGCTGGGGACTTCTGTTCCTCCGCGGCTTGCCGCGCGAGCGCCGCATCCCGATCCGCCTCGGCAGTACGGCGCGAGCGATCAAGCGCCAGGGACAGCTCGACTTCCTCCCTTTCGCGCCGCGCGTTTAAGAGCCTCATGGCCGCCACCTCCGCGGCTAGTTGACGCTCGGCCTCCGCATCCTGCTCGCGCAGCGCTACCTGGCGCACGCCTTCGACCTTCGCGAGACGAACGTCCGCCTCCTCCATAGCGGTCCGCTTGCATTCCTCGGCTTGTCGTTGCCGAAGGCGTGCCTCGACTTCCAGCCTTGCATTCGCTGCCTGCTCACGAACGCCCTCCCGGGAACTGGCGGAAAGATCCTTGAGGAGGTTCGTGTCCGCGGGTTGCACCTGGACGATCTCCGTGCGCTCAATCACGATTCCGAGGGTCTCGGACAGGGACTGGAGGCGATCTTCAAGGCCGCCCACGAGCTTGCGCTGTGCCGTCAGGAGTTCCTCGAGCGAAAGTGAACTCACGTGGGCGCGGAGTTCAGCGGCGAGCAGCGCCTGAAAGGCACGATGCTGCGAACTGGTCAGCAGGTGGGCTTTGCTCTTGAGCGCCGGGGGCGGTCGGTCGAGGTTTGCGATCCCCAGCTTGCTGAACGCACGAAACGCCCTTTCGACATCGGACGCGACCGACCAGAGGACGAAACCGTCGACGACTACGGTCAGGTGCTCGACGCTCAACGCCTCTACCGAAAAACGGACGCGCTGAATCGTGCTGCTAAACCGAGCAATAACGTCCCCAGGTCGACGCCAGATCGAGATGCCGATCCCCGCGTCGACCACCTTCCCGTTGCGGACGCGAAGGAGCCACTCATCGGGCTGCGTCGTGACCCATGCAAAGCGCACAATGACAACGGCGCACGCTGCGATGCCGGCGAGCGCAAAGACCATTGCGAGAGTGACCATTTGAGAACTCCTTTCACAGACCCGCGCTACAGAGTGAGAACATCGCCCTCGGTGAGACACGGAATCTCGGACGTGTTCGGGTCAAACAGATCCGGATAGTGGATGAGGCGCATGCGTTGCCGGATCTCCGGTGGAAGAGTGAGCAGATCCGAGTACGCCGTGTGCGCCGGTCCGAGGTTCGTTTCGTGGACGATGACGCTCGCCTTTGAAAGAAACCTGATGAGATCCGGATCGAACGCCGTGTCGCTCGAATAGCCGAAGGTTTGACCGTCCACGCGGACGAGCATGGCCGCGGTGGGCACGTGATGCTTCGTCCGTCGCAGGGTCATATGGAACGGTCCGATGTCGAACTCATCGTCCCAAGGCGACACGGCGAAGTCGAAGTAGTTGTTGAAACCAAGCGTCTTGTGCTCGATCCCATCCCATAGGGTTTCCATCGGTGCTCGGAGGCGCTGGTCCCAGATGACGTCACGCACGTCCGCTGTCGTGTGGAGACGCACGCGCTTGTTCTCGGCGAAGCGCTTGTAGAATGCCACGCCTTCCAGGCCGTTCATGTGATCGCCGTGCACATGGGTGATGAAGAACTCATCGATGCTTTCGAGCGGGAGTGCTCGCTCCATGCGCCGGCTGACGCCTTGAAGCACCCCGCGGTAACGATCGGGGCAGTCCACGGCCAGGCGAAAGCCATCGTACTCTAGGAGAAGCGACGCAGTGTTGCGGACTTCGGAAAAGGTGTCTCCGACGCCGAGAGCGATGACTTCAAAGCGACCCATGGACGGTCTCCTCTGTCGAAGTCTGCGCCGCGCGAGCGACGAGCCGACGCAGCACGGACGCAGGTGCGTATCGACGGACATCCATCCCTTGCGCTGCAAGGTCTTTCAGTTGACTCGAACTCACCTCCGAGAGGTGGGGATCAGCCGGGATGAAGAGCGTCGTCATCTCTGGAGCGAGCAGTCGGTTCGTTTGGGCCAGCTCGATCTCGTATTCGGCGTCGGTGGCGCCACGAATGCCTCGAATGAGAGCAACCGCGCCCCGCGCCTTCGCGCATGCGACCACCAGGTCCCCCGTGCCCTCGCACGCCACGTTCGCGACGTGGGCGGTCGTCTCGCCAATCATCGCGATCCGTTCGTTGAGCGAAAACATGGGAGACTTGCTCGGGTTGACGGCGACGAGAACCACGAGCTGATCGAAGAGACGGGCTGCTCGCTCGATGACGGAAAGGTGTCCCGTCGTAATTGGATCGAAGGTCCCCGCATAAACGGCTACACGCATGACTGAACCTCCTCCAGGGGATGGGCGGTTGACCCAGCAACCCTTGGGAAAAGAACACCGACGAGTGGCGGGACCGCGAGCGAAAGGCCGCTAGCCAGCAAAAAATGGGTGCTGTAGCCGAGTCCCTGCGCCGAAAAGCCGCTTAGGCTCGCAGCCGCACCAGTCGCGATCACCACCGCACTGGCTTGGATCGTGTAGTCGGTTGCCGCCGTCGCGGGCTCCGTCCAGTCCATCATGCAGGTAAAGAGGGCAGCGGTCGCCATGCCGCCCGCGAAGTGCTCTGCGGCGCAAAGACCATAGAGGAGCGCGTGACCCGCGTGCCCGTTCGCGACATAGGCGTATCCGAAGACGGTCGCCGCTTGGATGGTTGCGAACGTTACGAGCGAGCGCTTTCGCCCGATGCGGGTGACCATCGCGCCACCCGCCAGCGCGCCAAGGAGCCCCGCAACGAAGCCCACCGTGCCGATGAGCCAGCCGACGTCACCGATGGATAGGCCGAGATCGGCGAGGAAGGGGCGAAGCATCCCGACCGCGAAGGCATCGCCGAACTTGTAGACCGCCAAGAGAAGGAGCACGCGCACGGCGTACGGTCGCCGAAAGAAGCTGGTGCGCGCCGCACGCGGTGCCTCGCGGCCAGCATTGTTTCGCTCGTGGGTAGACAGAAGAATCGGAATGCTCGTCGCCGCGACAAGGGCGGCCATCGTCAAGAACGTCCACGTCCAGCCGATCTTCTCGAAGAAGATGAGCAACGCGCCTCCCCCGATGATCATCCCCGCCCTGTATCCGGCGACCTGGATTCCGTTGGCGAGACCTCGCTCGTGCGGCTCAAGCATGTCCACGGCGAGTCCATCGGTAGCGATGTCCTGGGTCGCCGAGAGGAGATTGACCACGAGCACCGCGACCAGGACCCACCGAAAGGAATGTGCGGGCTCGCCTAGCGACGTCAGCAGGAGGACCACGATGGTCAAGACCTGCATCGGCACGATCCATGATCGCCTCCGCCCGAAGCGATGCACAGAGTAGCGGTCGACGAGCGGTGCCCAGGCGAACTTGAGCGCCCAAGGAATCGCGAGCAGGGAGGAAAGACCAATCTCCCCAAGTGACAACCCGTGCTTGCGCAGCAAAACGGGAAGCGCCTGGGTGAAGAAGCCGAAGGGGAGCCCTTGCGAAATATACAGGGACGCGAGCAGCCCGAGTCGGGCGGTGGAAACGCGAGGGGTCATCGCCTCCCCCTTCCCCGCGGAGGCGTCGTCGCCGACCCGCTACCAATCAGCCCGTGGCACATCGCCATCGTGGCGCGCGCAGCGGAACCGTGAGGGATGATTTC
>JAHFDX010000278.1 GCA_023248785.1 Myxococcales bacterium | reverse complement strand
GTTCAAGCGCAACCCCCCATCACGAGTAACCCCACGATTGCAGCAGCATCGTGCGGCACTGCCTTTACGGTTGTTTTGAGCGATTACCAGTCTTCCAACGTGGCCGTCGTCGGATTCGACGGAAAGCTCCTGTCCGAATCGCTCATCTCGAGTGCTTCCACGGCTCCGGGCATAAGCGCACCTCTTTCCGGCGACGTCGCCCTGCCGATCGGGCCATCCACCTCCGGCGAAATTGTTCTTTTGGATCGCTTCCCGAACGCGACGCTCACCTGGGTCGATCCAAAGACGGCCAAGGTACGAACCCAACTCTCGGTAGGAACCGGCTTCGCTTCGAACCCCCATGACTACCTGACGGTCGACGGTGATAAATCGTACATCACCCGTTACGAATCGAATACGAAGGCGGGTGCGCAGGCGTTCGACCATGGAAGCGACATTCTCGTTATCGATTCAAAGAAGCCCGCCATCACGGCCGCGATCGCGATCCCCGAAGCCGACTCGGCGCTCCTATCGCGACCCGATCGGATGCTAAAAGTTGGCGACCGGGTCATCGTCACACTTCAACGAATCAGCGCCGACTACGCGACAACGGGTGAGGGCAAGATCGCCATCATCGACGCCAGAAACGACACGCTCATTGAAACCGTCGACCTGCCAGGCCTGAAGAATTGTGGACCCATGGTGCTCGCCGCCGACAAGAAGACGGTCGCCGTGGCATGTTCAGGCACGCTGAGCTTCGCCGCTCCGGATTTCGAGAAGCAGATTCGCGAAAGTGCCATCGTGCTCTTGGACGCGACGGCATCAAAAGTTCAAGAGATCCAACGGTTTGCAGCCAAGGATTTGGGCGTGCCTATCGCGACGAGTCTCGCGTTTGCAAGCGATCGCCTTCTCATGGCGAGTGCGTACGGCGACTCGCTTGGAAAGTCCGGCGCGCGTGAACGCGTTGTGACGCTCAACATCCACTCAGGCGAGTGGAGCACGATCTACATGTCGCCCGAACCCTCGGGCGACGTCAACGACGTTCGCTGTGCAAGTCAATGCGGGGGTCTCTGCATCGCGACTGCCGCAAAAACGAGTCAGCTCATTGCGTACGAACACAAGGACGGCGCGCTCGTTGAGAAGATGCGCATCAACGCATCGACCGCAGCACCGCTGCCACCTAGATATCTGTCGAGCTACTGATCGTTATCGGTAGTTTGTGCCCTTGGGTCCGGCAACACGCACGCTGACGGAGTAGTTGCACTTTGCAACGGTCGACATGCGCCAATAGAACTTGACAACGTTGTTGCCCCACGCGTGCTCTGCGCTCCCTTTGCAACTTCCGAAGAGTGTGCCCGGATCGAGTGCAGAAACGTCGGCGACGTGCCAGCCGTTGAGAAGGTTAAACGCAAACGTGTCGGTGCCTGTCGGCGCCCAATGGGTGTAACTGCGGTGATACCCCTCGAGCCGGTTGCCGTTCGATCTGCACTTGTCGTCATTGGTGTGATCGGAGCACGAAATGCTAACGAGCGGCCGCGGGCTTGAGTCGTTGAAGTCTCGAACTTCCTCTTTCGCGCGAAAAGGAACTTCAAACGGCGCGCTGGCATGCCCGTCGTGCGTGGTAACGACCAGACCGGCGCCCTTCGGTTGATGCAGAACGCCCTCAATGTTGTTGCCGCCGGGCTGGCCTTTGAACTCTCGAACGGTCGCGTAGATCTCCCAATTCGAACCGTCGCTGCTTGAGGGTCGCTCATTCCACGAAGAAACCATGAGCTCTACCCTACCGCCCGGGTATTTCTTCTTCGCTGCTGGCTCAACTAGCCCAGTCAGCCAAAGGCGTCCGTAATCCTTTTGGCCGCTGCGAGGTAAGAAGCCGCATCCCCTCACAAGGAGATTGTAATCGGGAGCGATCAGATCTGCCTTTTGGTAGAACGGGGTCGGACCGCTTCGCGTGTTTCTCTCGATCGCCTTGATCGTTGGTGCGGGGCACGCCTCTGCACTTGCACTCGCGGGCACCAACGCAAAAACCGCATACACACCGAGCTTCCAAAACGTGCGCATAAGATCCCTCCAAACGCTGTAACGGCGGGACGCATGAAAACTTTAGCTGTGGAGGAAGAAAACGAGGGGGCGAGGGGTGAATTACGGGAAGATCTCGCGCTCTTTGTAGACCGCGGCAATTCGTGTGAGCGCGAGCGCATAGGCTGCGATTCGTGTGCTGCATTTCTTTTGGCGCACAAGATCGCTCACTTCACGGTATGTGCGCTTCATCCCGACTTCGAGACGCTCGTCAACTTCCTCTTCGGACCAGCTCTCCGAGCGCTTGTTCTGAACCCACTCGTAGTAGCTGACCGTCACGCCACCTGAGTTGGCGAGAACATCGGGAAGAATGTCGACGTTGCGACCCAGCAAGATCGATTCACCTTCAGGGCTTGTTGGCCCGTTGGCGCCTTCGGCAATGAGCTTCACATCGAGAGCCTTGGCTTCGGCAACGCCGATTTGATTTTCAAGGGCACACGGCGCAAAGATATCGGCACGCGTGGCGAAGAACTCTTCGCGCGTGATGGCCTTTCCACCAGGATAACCGGCGATTGAGCCGTGCTCCTCCACGTGATCTTGGAGCTTGTGCGCGTTGAAGCCCTCGGGGTTGTAAAGGTAACCGGTGTGGTCACCCACTGCGATTGTGGATACGCCAAGTCGCGACAGGATAACCGCCGTGTTCGAGCCCACGTTACCGAAGCCCTGCACGATCATGGTGGAGCCTTCGAGTTCAAAACTCCGCTCGCGCGCCCATTCGAGTATGCAGAAAACGAGCCCCTGCCCCGTTGCTTTGGACCGACCCAACGTGCCACCGCTTGATACGGGCTTGCCCGTCACGACGCCCTTCACGCTCTGCTTTTGCGCGGACCCGACCATGTTCGAATACGTGTCCATCATCCACGCCATCGTCTGTCCGTTGGTTCCGACGTCGGGAGCGGGAATGTCGTACTCGGGTCCGATGTTCTCACCCAAAGCATGAGTAAATCGTCGAGTAATACGTTGAAGCTCGGTCTTTGACACGCCGTGCGGATCAAACTTGATGCCGCCTTTTCCGCCACCAAACGGAAGGCGCATGAGTGCGGACTTCCAGGTCATCATCGCGGCGAGGGCCTTGACGTCATCGAGTGAAACTTGCGGGTGATAGCGCATGCCACCTTTGAACGGCCCAAGCAAGTTGTTGTGCTGCACGCGATAGCCCTTGAAGAGCCTGACCTCACCGTTCTCCATGCGAACGGGGAAGTTCACGATAATTTCGTTTTTCGGCTGACTCAAAATTGTGCGCACATAAGGTTCGATTTCGGCCACCTGCGCGGCCTTCTCAAGATAGTCCTGCACCACCTTGTAAAAGTCGTAATCCTTGTGACCCACATTCGGTTTCGATAACGGCGCTTTAGGAATCGACACGAGAGCTCTCCATTTCGTGAGGGACGTCTGCCTGGACGATACAAGGTTTGTTCGTACGCGAACAACGTCCCAACGACGTAGGCCTCCCGTGACGCAGGGCGTTAGCGCGTCGCTGCTTAAGACAAACGCGGGAACCAGAGAATGTAAAGAAACACGACTGGGGCCGTGAGCAGCACAGCATCCACGCGGTCAAGAATGCCCCCATGCCCGGGCAGAAGTTGCCCGGAGTCCTTCACGCCCATCGATCGTTTGAAAACCGATTCGGCCAAGTCGCCGGCCTGACTAAGCGCACCGCCAACAAGCGCGAGAAGAATAAGGTGAACGAGAGGCGGTCCTTGCAAGAAAGTGAAGTGCCCAATCGTGGCCCAGGTCATGACCGCAAGAAGGCCGCCGATCGATCCTTCGATGGTTTTCTTCGGCGACACCGCTTCGTAGAGTTTGTGTTTTCCGAAGTAGCGACCGGCGAAGTACCCACCCGTATCGCTGGTCCATGCAAGGCCTAAGGCGAGCAAGATGTAACCGCTCCCTTCGAACGGTACCGCCTTTCGTAACAGAGCAAGTAACGTAAGCGGGATCCCCGTATAGAGGGGCGCAAATGACAGGGCAACCGCACGAAGTGCCGCCGTTCGAATATCGCCCAGGCGAATGAGAACGAAGAGCGGGCCGACGATTGCAATTGTGATCAACGTCGTGAACACAACGCGAAGATCACCCGCACCGAAGTAGACCAAACTGGCTATTACGCCCGTCATGAGTGCGCCGAACCAGCGTCCTATGCGATCTTCGGAATGCGTCATCGACAAGAGTTCGTATGCGCACATCATCGATGCGGGCGTCGTCAGCGCAAAAAAGCCCCACGGTGGCGACTTATAAAGGAGAAACAGAATAACGGGCACACCCACGCCCGCGGTTGCCAAGCGCAACGCCAAGTTCGATGCACGCGCCATGGATTAGCCTTCGCCTGCCGAACACCGGGTCATTCGCACAGCGCCGTATCATAGCGCTCACGTAGCGTCGATGAGCGGCCAAACGCCTGATACATTAACCTGATGGTTGGTCTCAAGGTGGCACTGCGTCTACGCATGTCTGCCCACGATGCACATTACGCCGGCGAGCTCGTCGATGGTGCGCGCATGCTTGCGCTCTTCGGTGATTTGGCAACCGAACTTTTGGTTCGTCTTGACGGAGACGAAGGACTCTTTCGCGCATACGAAGCCGTTGAGTTTCTCGCTCCAGTTTTTGCGGGCGATTACATCGAGGCGACCGCGGAGCTCGTTCACATCGGCAACACAAGCCGCCGCATGCAGTTCGAGGCCAAGAAAGTGATCTCGAACGTGCGCGACGGAGGCCTTCCCGCAAGTGCCGCCGACGTTCTGCAGGATGCGATTGTGGTTTGTCGCGCGGTAGGAACATGCGTCACGCCCAAGGATCTGCAACGCAGGGCAAAGCAGCTCTACATGCCAGCGCTCCCCTCGCCCGAATTTCAATCTGTGATCGTTACGCCACCGCGCGAAACGCCGGTCGATGTGATCATCACTGCGGCCATCGTCGGCGCCGAGATTACCCGCGCAATGACGCCTTATTTGCCCATCACGCCCGAAGAGATTGCAGACGAAGCCGCACGCTGTCGCGAAGCGGGAGCTTCGGTCATTCACCTTCATGTTCGAAACGACGATGGATCACCCACTCAATCGAGCGATCGCTTTGCGAAAACCATTGAACGCATTCGCGCGAAGACGAATTGCGTCATTCAAGTGTCGACGGGAGGCGCCGTTGGGATGTCGATTGACGAGCGTTTGGGACCGCTTGCATGCAAGCCCGAGATGGCCACGCTGAACTGTGGATCCCTCAATTTTGGTGACGACGTGTTCGTCAACCGGCGCGCGGAAATTCGGACGATCGCCGAACGCATTGCAGCAGCGGGTGCCATCGCGGAACTCGAATGTTACGAGGTGGGGCACATTGATGAAGCACTCGGTCTCGCGCAGGGAGGCTTGCTCGCACTGCCCTTGCATTTTCAATTTGTCCTCGGCGTTCCCGGCGGAATTGGTGCCCGCGAAGACGTTGTCTACTTCATGCGATCGCAGGTTCCGGCGAATGCGAGTTGGGGGGTGGCCGCAGTCGGCCGGCATCAGCAACCGATGACCGAACTTGCAATGCGCCTTGGCGGTCATGCGCGCGTAGGCCTTGAAGACAACATCTACTTGAACAAGGGCGTACTTTCCGAAGGGAGTGCGCCC
>JAHFDX010000277.1 GCA_023248785.1 Myxococcales bacterium | reverse complement strand
AATCACTGGGAACACGGTAGGAATGTTGAAACTTCTCTTTCACCAGCGCACGCTCGAGATTCTCGGCATCCACTGCTTTGGCGATCAAGCGGCGGAGATTGTTCACATCGGCCAGGCGATCATGAGCCAGTCCGGAAGCGCAAACACAATTGAGTATTTCATCAACACCACGTTTAACTATCCGACGATGGCCGAGGCGTATCGCGTCGCCGCGTTGAACGGGATGAATCGGTTGTGAGGGCGGCTTCCGAAAATAACCTGTCCAGATAGATTAATAATGTCCGGAGGCCCGGTTTTGCAAGTCCCCCCTTGCGAAAAGCGGTCACCTATGGTCTTCGCTGACAGGTGGCGCGCCCAAAAAATCCGGAACTGGAAGAACAGCGGCGCCAGCAAGTCGCGGCCGCCGCCTTTGGCCTTCTGGCCAAGCACTCGCACGACAGTGTCACCCTCGACGATGTGGCCCGTGAGGCCGGTATCTCGAAGGGGCTCGTGGCGTATTATTTCAAAACGAAGGACGCCATGTTCCTTGAGGCGATCGACCGCTACCACGCGCTTCAGCGCCAGATGCTCCACTTTGCGCTGCAAATGCCAAGTGAGTCCAAACGGGCGCGTGCCGAGCTTCTGTTTGATTGCGGGTTTCCCTCACGTGAAAGCGTAGAGCAGGAGGTTCGATTTCAGTCGGAAGTGTGGTCATTTGCAAAATCGCGCAGTGATGTTTGGGAGAAAATCGGCACAGCCTATCGAAACTTTCGGCGTGAATGCGCCGACCTTCTGGGATCGCAAGGGGAGACCGTCGATCCCATGACGTACCTAATGATTCATGCGCTCGTGGACGGGCTGTCGTTTCAGGTCGCGCTTGATCCCACGATTGATCTCGCGAGACTCCGGGAACAGTTTGTAGACCTCACGCTTTCGCTGACGCAGCGCTCGAGCAAGAAGCGAGCGAAGCGGGCATTGGCCGCGCCACCGGCAAGAAAGCGTCGCAGAGTCGCGAAGTGATGAGAGATCAGTTACTTCCCGCGATCCGTGACTGCGCGGCGATACAAATCTGCGCTGAACTCGCCGCGTAGGGCCTCGCGCGTCTTCCTAAAGAGGTCCGCCCACTGCGCCCGCAGCTCGGCTTTCTTGTTCCTCGTGTCCTCGTCGTCATCCTTCTTCGCGCCGATGTCGTGGGTGCCGGCAGTGGCTCCGCCTTCGGTTCCCTTGTCGGCTTCGTTCTTTACCTTCTCCTCGCACTTCTTGCTGATCTGGTCGTAAGCAGAGTTGTCGGCCGCGCGAACCGCCTTCGTTAGGGCCTGGCCACGCTCTTTCGCGGTCTCTAGAAGGGCGGTTCTAAATTCCGGCGACAACGCGTCGACCGCTTTCTTTGCGAACACGATGCCGCCGATCGAGAAGTACGGAATCACTCCCTTCAGAATGAAGCGAACCTTTTTCGACCACCCAAGCTGCAGTGCGGCGTATGCCGGAACGCTGAGCACGGTGACCGAGGTGCCAAGTTTGCTCCCGATTTCATTCACGCCGACCGGTGTGCACGATGCGCCTTGAACCTCGAGCAACTTGGATCCAATCGCATCGTCGTCGAGACATGCCAGGGCCTTGCCGGGCAGATTGCCAGGGCGCCAAATCTCGTCGTTGTAGCGATCTGACGTGCCCATGATGCGACCTTTTCCAACGTCGCCCGTACCCGCTAAAATCATGTCCTGTTTTTCAAACTCCTTTTGAAAATATCCGAGCTCGGCGTCGCGCACGCGGTCGACGTCTTCCCATGTGTCAAAGAGACCCGGAAGGTCGAATAGAAGCATGTCCTTCACGATGGCGGACAGGCCCACGGAAGTCATCGCGGCGCCGTCGAGCGTTCCGCTCTTGAGGTCGTTGACCATGGCTTTTTCGTCGCGGCCGCCGCCGGTCCACGTCCACCTAAGGACGAGTTTCTTGTTCGTCTTCTCTTTGAGAGCTTTTTTCCACTCCTTAAATTCCTTGGCCCACAGCGAACCGGATGGCGCCATGGTGCGCATCTTCAAAACGGTTGCGCCCGCCTCCTCGTCTTCTTCGGTGTCGGCCCAAACCGCGGTGCTGACCATCGTGAGAGCAAACGTTGCAGCCATGCATGAGAATAAAGTTCTTCGTTTCATCGTTCGTTCCCAGTTTTTTTGAGGTGACTATTAGGTGCCTAGCGTCGTTCGAAGCCGCAGTTGTCGTACTTCCATTTTTTTGTTTTCCATCGGACCGCGCGTCGCTTGGCCACACTGTTTGTGGCACGCTGTTCTGGATCCGGATCATCGGCTGCGAGAACCTCCTCTATGTATTTGTCGTAGCTCTTCTCGTCGCCGGTGTTGCAGAAGTAATAGGTTGCGTACGAGAGTTGCACCGAGAGCGCCTTCTTATCCGTTTTTTTGAGCGACTCCTCAAACATGGACTTTGCTTTGTCCATGAACCCCAGCAGCGGGGAACTCCCGTAGTACGAAGCAATCGCGATCGTTGCAGTCCAGTGGTTGTATTCGGGGTCGAGCGTGCGGCTTCGCTCCAACATCGCAATGCCAACGTAGATTTGCTCCATCACCGCGTTGTCCTCGCGCAGCAAGCCGGCGCGCGCGAGCCACGCGTATCCGGTCCAAAACAAAATCTCGGCATCTTCCTTGTCGGTGAAATTTTTCTCGAGCCACTTGCGGAGTTTTGCGTCGTCGATCGATACCGCTTCAAACCCTTCGGCCTTGTGACTCATGTGTTCGAGTCCGTAGCGGACCGCGCGGCTGTATGCATCGGTTGCGCGCTTCTTGTGGTAGGCGGCGAGTTCCTCTTTTCCATCGGCCGTCGCGGCTTCCATGTCTTCTTCGACGAATCCGTACCCGTAGCCCGCCCATCCCATGGCCAGCATGAAGAGCCCATCTTCGTTCTTGGGTCCGAGCCGGTGCATACCCTCGAGCTGAGCAAGGCTTGCGGGCACAACCTCGCGTAGCAGTTCGTAGTCGCCGATAGTTTCGATCGCGGGTGATGCTTGACGTGTTGCCGCCAGTTCGCCGTTCAACATGATCTTCTGGATGCAGCCGGTGCTGCCGAGGCAAAACAAGGCGGTTGCGAAATAGACCCAAATCCGCATGACGCATGTTATTAGTCTATCCGGTCAATTAATAAATACCCCTTGTTGAAGTCAGGCCGTTGACCATGCGTTTGAAGCAGTTTTGTAGGGTTTTCTTGCTTCGCTTCGGTGTCACAAAGACTCTCGGTGCGGCGTGTCTTGCCCTGTGGAGTTCCGTTGCGCGCGCGGCACCGGAGCCGTGGTCGGACGCGGATCCGGCCGAGCCGGCCAAGCGTTACGCGTTCGAGGGGAAAGTCGGTGAAAAATTCGGTGTCACCGCGGGTGTGGAGCATCGCGCGCAAGCCACGTCCATCACTCCGCTCACGCTGAGCAGCAACGTCGACTCGAAGGCATTTTGGATCGAGCACCGCGGACGTGTCGATGCCGCGCTCGACTACGACGAGGCCATTCGCTTAACGACGTCGATCGACATCCTCGACAGCGTGCTCTGGGGCGACAACGGCACGCTCGGCAAAGCTCCTGAAGCAGACTCGGGCGCTAATGTGAATGCGCGCAACGTGAATGTCTCGCGCATCTGTACTGTGTACGGATCAGGTCCCGAGTATGACGCGAGTTCGTATCGATATGGCCTGTGCCCTGCCGATCCTCTGTACGTCCGAAGACTCTATGCCGACGTGGTCACGCCGATCGGTTTGTTTCGGATAGGTCGCCAGCCGACAACTGTCGGTTCCACTGTTGCGCTCAATGACGCCGACGGAAGGACGAACCGATTTGGTGTGGCCTACCGAGGCAATCAAGTCGACCGCATTCTCTTTGCGACGAAGCCACTCGAAGCCTTCAAACCAAAGGACAAACAGAACCTCTCCGAGCACGAAGGTCTCATTGTGGCGACGGGCTATGACCACGTTGTCAACGACTCTGTCGTCAGCCACAGCGACAATGTGCACCAATGGTTTACAGCCTTGTTGTTCATGGCTCCCAAGTATCGTTTCGGCCGTGACCTCGAAGCGCGGCTCTTTCACAGCTACCGATGGGACGCGAAAAACAGCTCCAGCATTCATGCTCTTGGGGGTCGCCTCACGTCGCGTGTTGGAAACTTCTATGCGGGCTTTGATACCGCGTTGTTCTTCGGAACGACGCGTGAAGTCTCAGCTGCCTACGCAGTGATCAGCAATGATCCCGTTGTCGACCAGCGAGTGCTCGAGTTCGGTGCGCGGGCCGTCGTTCGATACGATCAACCCGCGTGGAGCCTCTATCTCGAGGGCGACTACGCGTCTGGTGAATCGGATCCTTCAAACAGAGCACCACTTACCCAATTCCGCTTTTCGGAAGACACCAATGTCGGACTCCTTATGTTCAAGCAGGTGCTCGCGTACCAAACCGCGCGCGCTGCGGCCGCAGGTGTGGCTCTTTTGAAGAATCTCCAAGCGCCTACGATTCCAATCGAAGCGATTGCATCCCGCGGATCCTTCACAGGAGCGGCCGCGCTCTTTCCACAGATCGATGTGCGACCTATCGACAACCTCTTTTTGCGCGGAGGGGTCTTGTTTGCGCGGGCTCCGCAAGGGGTCGTCGATCCCATTCAGTCGCAGCAACGAAAGAAAGGGAGCCTTACTGTCCAAGAAGCCAACGTGAACTTCGCAGGCGGCGCACCCGGAAGCTACTACGGCACCGAGATCGACTTGCGGGCTCAGTATCGATTTAAGAAGCACTTTATTGCGGATCTCGAAGGGGCTGTTCTGTTCCCCGGTGGGAGCCTCGAAGACGAAAACGGACGAGCCGTACGCAGCGTGCTCGTGCAAGGGCGCACGACAGTCTTTTTCTAACGGTGACAGTCATGAAGAACCGCGCACTAATTATTCCTATAGTGGTTACATTAATGACAGGGGGGTGTGAGACTTTTGATGGCCCGCCCGCGGCCGCGATCGTTGATGCCACCAATGGCGTGTTGAAGGACCCGACAGCGCCGCTGGTCATTTCGTTCAACGAATCGATCAAGCCCGAGTCGTTGTGGATTAAAGTGGTGCCGTATCAGCCGGACGGAAAGGGCGTCCTGCTCGAAGGTGACATCGACAAGGACTGCAGGCGCCCGGTTTTGTTTCGATCGGATTCCGACTGCGGCGTACAGGGCGGCACGATTGTGTGGCGTGATCGCGACTCGACGCTCGAACTTCATCCATCCGCTCCGTTGCCGGTCGGAGCCGAGCTCGCCGTGATTATCGAAAGGGGGCTCAGTGATCTGGCCGGCAACACCCAAAATGTGCGTAAGACGATCCGGTTTTCGTACGAGTTCAAGTGTTCCGACTTCGGCCGATCGACCCTTTTGACGACGGGTGCCTACTTTTTCCTACTCGAAGTTGAAAAGCCCCTACAAGCCCAGGTCCCACTCTATTCGTGGCTCGACATTGAAGAATCGACAGGAAGGTTCGTCGGACAATTTACAAAGGGAGATCGCAACCTGAACCTCGCGTGTCCCATGTCGTGTGCGGAAGGAGAGGTCTGCCGAATGAGGCCGCAGCCGCAATGCGTCGCTCCATCCGAGCCTGCGGTGACGGCCGACGAGTACACGGACTTTGGCGTCAACGGCGACACTACCGCCGACGGCTTCACTTTTTCGGTGCGCGGGT
>JAHFDX010000006.1:10850-23274 GCA_023248785.1 Myxococcales bacterium | reverse complement strand
AGATGACGGATCGCGCTCGATGAACGAATGTGTCTTTGTGTCGTCGACGCGCAAAAGATCGGGTCGGGTTTTTACGAGATACGGTCGCGCCACGCGGGATTGGGAGATGTGCTCGAACTTTCCGGACGCTTTCTCAACGACTGAGATGGCCACATTGCTCGCAAGCGACATGTTCGCGAGGTTGCAGCCAACAAAGTGCGATGGACCGTCGAACTGCAAGTAAAACCAAGTTTGAAACGCAAGCCGCGGCGCACTCGACGCGCGATAATTGCACTCGCCCGAAAACTCCTCGTACCAGCCTGCACGGTATTGTCCGTGTTCGTCCACCAGCGAGGATGGACTTGGCTTTTGCGTGAAATAGTCAGGTACGTTGACAATTTCTTTGGGGGTCTTGCCGGTGAGAGCGGAAACGGTGTCGCGAATTCGTGGCACGGGTAGGTCTCCTCGATAATCTCGTCGATGCAGGCGGATCACCACCTTAACGGCGATGGTCAGCCGTACGCGAGTCGATTAAGAGAATCCATCGTATGCCAAGCATTTTCCGACCGGGTCTGTTTGATGGACAAATCGCTCTCGTCACGGGGGGTGGCAGTGGAATTGGGTTCGCCATCGCGCGCACGCTGGGTGAGCTCGGGGCGAAAGTCGCCATTTCGGGGCGAAACGTTGAACGCCTCGAGAAAGCGGCTCGGTCCCTCCGCGAGGCAAACATCGAAGTGCTCCACGGCCAGTGCGACATCCGCGACGTCGAGCACGTGACAAGATGGGTAAAGACGGTTCGGCAAGCGTGGGGCCATGCGCACATCCTCGTCAACAACGCGGGGGGGCAATTTCCAACCCAGGCCGAACATCTTTCCACCAAGGGTTGGGAGGCGGTCATCCGCAACAATTTGAACGGCACTTTTTTTATGACACGCGAGATGGCGGTTCAAACGATGATCCCTGAGCGACGTGGTCGTATCGTGAACATTATCGCAAACGTCCGGCGGGGATTTCCAGGCATGGTTCATACCGGGGCAGCGCGTGCAGGCGTTGAGAACATGACAAAGACGCTTGCGATCGAGTGGGCGCAGTACAACATCCAAATCAACGCGGTTGCGCCAGGGATCATTCAATCAAGCGGTGTGGACCAATATCCACCCGAGCTGGTGGAGATGAGTCGCAAGCGAACGCCTATGAAACGTCTTGGTACTTCTGAGGAAGTGGCCGAGCTCGTGACGTACCTCGCTTCGCCGGCGGCATCGTTTGTGACCGGCGAGACCTGGTACATCGACGGTGGCGCAAACCTTTGGGGAGACACCTGGGGCATTCCCGATCCCGAAGAACATGGCGGACCCGCCCAACCAATGCCCCAATCGATCGTGGGTGCAAAGTCGCCGTGAACAGCGATCCTGCACCGCAAAAGCCGCAACAAAAGCCGCAAGAAGAGCCATGGACCTTCGCTCCCCCTGAAGGCGGGGTCGAGGAACCAGCGTATGTGCCGCTCAGCTTTTTTCAGCGCGTGCGTGCAGAAGTGCGCCAGTACTTTTTGGTCGACACACCCACGCTGATGTCCGCGGTTGTGCCCTTGTGCCTTCTGTCGATCATCCTCTACACACGCCATCCGCACACGAATTTCATCTTCGACGAACAAGAAGCGCTCCTGGCAAATCCCTATGTCCGTTTTGACTCCGAAACGTCGAAGGGCATCGGTTGGTTCGCTGCGTTCAAACGTGATTTTTGGGGCCTTCTGCCGGATCGCACGATTGGCTCCTACAGGCCCCTGCCGAACATGCTTTGGCGGCTGCTTTGGCTCATTCCGCAATCGCATCACTCGGCCTTCTTCCACCACTTTTTCTTAAACGTTTGGTTTCACGGACTGAACGGCGCGCTCATGGTCACCCTTGTGCATCGGTGGACGAAACGAAACGCGCTTGCTTGGCTAACCGGTACGCTCTTTGTCGCGAGTGCGGTGATTACAGAAGCCGTGGCGGGGGTGGTCGGAATTGCCGATGTGCTCTCCGGCACGGGCGCTCTTTTGGCACTCCACGCGTTACGATTGCCGGCGTACGCGATGCCGTTCGGAGTATTCGTCGCGATGCTCGTTGGCCTCTTCTCCAAGGAGAGTGCACTTGCGCTCGTTCCATTGATCCCACTCGCAGCGGTCCTGACCGCGAGATACATATTTTGCAGCCCTGCGGAAGAAGGTCGCCGTGCCATTCGCCCGCGCCCGTGGCTTCGTTTCGTCCTTTCGGCGATCGCGGTCGTTTTAGCGTTTGTCTTTTACGTTGAGGTGCGAAGACGCCTCTTCCCCGCGAAAGTTCCAGACGTGTTTTCAGTCGAGGCAAACGCGCACAAGCCGTGGGCCGAACGGACGTACGCGGCTCTCTTGCGTTGGTACGCGCAGCCAATGCTCCCGCACGATGCGCTGAACAACCCGCTCATCAACGCCTCGCCCGAACTTCGCAAGGCAGGCGGCCTTCGCGTGTTCGCGCGTGGCCTATGGCAAGTGATCTGCCCTTGGACGCTTTCGGGCGACTACTCCGCGCCGCAAGAGCCCATCCCAAGTCGCGTTTGGTTTCCAGAAAGTGTGTTTGGACTATGGGCGATGGTGAACGGATTTATGGCGGCGCCTGCGCTGGGTGTTTTTGGCTGGCTCCGTTCGCAAAGAGGGTACAAGCTCGAGTGGTGGGCACTCGTTGGATTGGGCCTCACGTGGATCGTGGTTTCGTACTTTCCGGTGTCGAACATTCCGATTCTTCTTCCCACAGTTCGCGCCGAGCGGTTTTGGTATTTCCCGGTCATGGGAAGCGCGCTTGTGATGGCGATTGTGATCGTGCGCTTCTACGACTGGCTCTCGCTTCGCAAACTTGGCGCGATTGGCGTCGCATTCGGAGCGGGCCTCGTCCTCTTCCATGGCGTGTGCGCCCGCAAGCACGCGAACGACTACCACAATGACCTCGTGTTTTGGAACTCCGCTCGTAAGGCGGTTCCACGGAGTGCAAAGGCGCACTTGAACTACTCAGTCATGCTTGGGGCGCGCGGTGATTTGGAGGGACGCCTAAAAAGTAACCGAATAGCTTACGAACTTGCGCCCGACTGGCCCATGGCCAGCGTGTACATCGGCGATACGCTTTGCCGCATGCACAGAGCCGAGGAATCGTTGCCCCATTTCATTCGGGGATTCGAACTTGCGTCGAACGACTATCTATTGATCGCGCTTGGCGTTCAGTGCCTGTGGGACGAAAACTTGATTCGCGAAGAAACCGAAGCCAGAACGGCGCTACGCACCGCCGCCGACAAGCATCCGGGGTCCTGGCTTGCGTATCTCGTTGAGGACATCGTGTTGAACGGTGAAACCAACAATGGCATCGATCCGAAATATCGTCCTCGTAGTTACAATGCCGGGCCGAAGTGAACGTCATCCGTGCAACCTACCGATAAACTTCACGCCGATGAGCAACGCGAACGACGGTGACCACCAAGATCGAGTCTAAAATCGAATACACGATGCGATAGATACCGACCCGAATACGGTACGCATCTTCCTCGCCTTGGAGTTTTTTCGCTCCAGGCGGGCGCGGATTGCTTTCAAGTTCTAAGATTGCGATCAGGACGCGCCGTCTCGCCTCGCCAGGCAATTCGGCGATCGCTTTCCGCGCGTCCCGCAGGATCTCAACGCGATAGGTCGGCACGAGTCAACCCAACGTTCGCGAGCACCTGATCGAGTGGAACTCCACGTTCACCATCCGCGTTGGCGTGACGAATGGCTTCGAGATCCTCGAATTCTTCGAGACGCTCCACGTCCGCCGGCGACACAATCACGGCTACCGTATTCCCATCGGCCACGACGGGTACACGTTCGCCATGAGCTACGGCTT
This sequence comes from Myxococcales bacterium, assembly GCA_023248785.1. Classification (GTDB taxonomy): domain Bacteria; phylum Myxococcota_A; class Polyangia; order Polyangiales; family Polyangiaceae; genus JAHFDX01. Next base: position 19,417 of record JAHFDX010000006.1, on the reverse strand, counting down.
CGCGGACGTCACGGGGGAGATTCACGGGCGTCATAAGGGAGAGTTTAGCACGCGCGCTTGAGACGCGCCCATCACCCGCGACCGAGGGCAAGAGCTGCACCCTTTAGCCTCACCACGTTAGGCACGGGTACGCTCGAATCGCCGGATCCGGTGTCAGGATGCACAGGCTTTGCGCGATGGCTTGCGCGACGAGAATCCGGTCGAATGGATCGCGGTGCAGCGCGGGCGACTTCGTGACCTCAAGAACATCTGATTCTTCGAGCGGCAACGTTTCGATTGCCAGGCGCCGCCGCCTATCAGGGATGTAGTTCGCAGGAGGCAGGGGCAACCTCAGTTTTCCGAGCGTGTACTTGACACACATTTCCCATGTTGACACGGAGCTAAGGAACACTTGTTCGTCCGGATCACGAAGCCTCGCCCGAACGGCATCAGGCACGTGTTCGCTGTCGGTCGCCCACCAAAGGTGGGTGCAGGTGTCGAGGAGCAACATGCCTACCTTTCCCACGCATCGAGCTCGTCATTGGGCAGCAGGTCGTTGAAGTCATCGGGCACCTGGAACGCTCTCTGCGCCGTCGCCACCAGCACCCAATCAAATGCAATCGTGCGCACCGAAACGTCGGTAAGCCCTGCTTCCTCGAGCGCAACTTCCAGTGAGCGCGCTGTCATCTTGTTCGGATGCAAGTCCTTGCGCGTGAATCCCTGAAAGCGCGCGACCGCTTCGAGTGCCGTTCGCTCAATGACGCCGAGCGTGGAAAATCCGTAGTTGGGCGTGGTGATGAACACTCGACCGTTTGGGCGCGTCACGCGCACGATCTCGCGGAGCCACTGCCGTGCATCGGGCAGGTGTTCGATGACCTCCATGGCAGCAACCAAGTCGAAGCTTCTGTCATCGTAGGGAAGTCGATCGGGCGAGGTGACAAGCCTTGCTCCATGAAGGCGTGGGCCGTGAAGCGCGCGTGCCACGTCGAGCGCGCGTTCGTCGATGTCGCAGATGGAATAACGGCGTGCATCACGCGGCAGTCGATCGAGCTCGAAGAATGGTCCCGATCCCACGTTGAGAACGTCGAGTCCGGGCGTGCGCGCAACTTCCATTCGCAGCGCATCGATGATGGGCGCGTGATAGAGCTTCCACGGAAATTTGAGCTTGAGTGCGTGGTTCGAAAAGTAATCGACGGACTCGTGCATCATCCGCCCTTTTTCGGTTCTATGCGACGCAGAACCAACAGCAGCTCGGCGCTCTTGTCGTCTTCGCCCGCAGCTTTCAGAGCTGCCTTTGCCCACGCGTACGCCCACTTCGCGTTGCGATGACGAAGCGTGGGAAAGTTCGTCCAACGCGTGGTCATGCGCTTGTTGATCCACCCCAAGATGGAGGGAAGAAGAAACATCTCGAAGGCAATCGTGGTTGACGACGAAAGCACAGGCTCGATGCGCTCGATCTCAAACGGCGTTCGTGCAACCACCTCGCGCCATCCCGCTTCATCGTATAGGTGCGCATGATGAAAGATGCGATCGAGCTGCTCTTGCAGATTGCGCGACAAGCTCGTTGCGCCCACGGCTTTGAGCGCGCGCAGTGACCACATACGTGAAGCCCAGTCGCGTTGCGGAACGAAGAGGTATGCGCGGCCACCGACTTGAAGGGTGTCGTGAATCGTGCAAAGCGCGCGATCAATGTTCGGCACGTGCTCGAGCGAACAGTTGGCAACGCACGTCGCGAAAAAAGTGTCGGGAAGGCGCGCACGCGTGATGTCGCCGAGCACTATCTGACGGTATGCATTGCTTGCCTGCGCCCATCGACCCTCTTTTGCGTCGATGTCGATTCCCCAAATTTCGCGACCTCCGAAGGCAATGTTCGCAAAGAGCCCATCGCCACACCCCACATCGAGAATGGGATCTGGGCAGTCGAACTGGCGAAGCGCGGATAAGCGCGCACATTCCTTGATGCAAAGCGCAGTCGGAGCAAACGGAAAGTACCGTTCGAAGTCCGCGAGCAATATTTCCGATTCGGCCATCGTTTCTTCATTGTCGTAAGGAACGAGGCTAAAGCTCAAGCGACGTTTGTGATCACCTGGAGAGTCCCGAATATAGACCGGGAACGCGCGCTCGCGGAACCCAACCGGGTTGCCAAATGGCGTCGCTTTGCCAACGTGACGAGAATGCGTCGCGCATGACGAGCTCTGCGGACCGTCCGCGTGGCGAGTAGCCCCACTCGGGTTCCTGCGACACGTCGTCAGGGTCGCTGTATGTGCGCCACACGAAGAATCCCGCAAACCAAGGTTCCTCAAGCAAGGGTGAAATGAGGGCTCGATACGCTTGCGCTTGCGCTTGCGCGTTGGCCACGACATTCGTGCTTTTCTCTGGCCAGTCCCATGGCGTTATCGCCGTATTTGCGCGCGCGGTGTATCCGATCTCGGTAAAGAGTACCGGCTTGTTCCACATCGCGCTCAATACGCGCACCCGCTCTGCAACGCGCTTCCCACCCGCGAGCAGCGTCTCGAAGGACGCACCGTCCTTGTCGGCGAGCGGATAAAACGCGTTGATGCCAATCACGTCGAGTTCGCTCAAAATGACGGTGGTTTCGGCATCGTCCCAGTTGGCTGAGTACGTGACGGCGCCATGATAAATGCGCCGCACGCGACGAATGAGCTCGGCAAACGCGACGGCGTGGGTTCCGGTCACCCATGTGCGTAGCTCGACGCCGCAGGCGAGAAGATCGACACTGGCCCGCTCAGCCACTTTTGCCCATTCCAAAACATAATCGGAGTAGCTACGAATCCATCGATCCCAACCTGCTTCCGTCTTCGGATCAATGAGCGCCCGCCATTCCTGGCTTTCGGTCCACAGGTGCGGAACGAGCATGACACGCAGTCCCTTGGCATGAGCCATGTGGACGGCCCGAAGAACATTCGCGCGATTCGTTTCAAAGGGCGCTTCGAAGGTTGGATCCACGCCCGTTCCGTTCAGATCAAACACGCGTCCGAAGGGCGTGAGTGAGATCCACGTTGCGCCCATCGCGTGGCTTTCTTCGAGCGTGCGTGAAAACGCGTCGGACCCGTACCCCACGCTCGGGTGGTACGCATTTTCGATCGGACCAATCGTAATCCCACGGATCGCGCGCCCATCATCGCCGCGCATGCCTCCCGCGCTGGTCGGGGAGGAGGCGGCAACAAGTACGACGCTTATTGCCATGCGCCAGAATGCGGCGGACCGATTCATCCAGCGATCAATACAATTTTCGTCACTTCGGGGGGAGCCCCGACGCGTGAAGGCACTCCGGATGTGCCAAATCCTCGGTTGACGTAGAGGGTTGTGCTGCCCACCTGGTATCGCCCTGCCACGTATTTGAGTAGGCCTCTTGCGACCGAAAAGCCGGGATTAATTTGTCCGCCGTGGATGTGCCCGCTCAACTGGAGCATTACGCGACCGTGCCAAAGGTCAACCGAGTCGGGTTGGTGCGATAGCAAAATGGTTGGCAAACGATCAGGCACCATGCGGAGCGCGCGGGGGAGCGAACAAGTTCGCGTACGGATTTCGAGTGCCGTCAAGTCATCGACACCAAGCAACGCAAAACCGCCGCCGTCATGAGGACGAACGTGCCAACCTTCGTTGATGAGTGCGCGTATGCCGACATCGCGTAAGGCTGTCTCGACAATGTCGGCGCCTGTGTAGTGATCGTGGTTGCCAAGAATGGCAGCGACACCATCGCGCGCATCCCCCTTCAAACTCGCGAGCGCGTCGGCCATCTTGCGGACGTACGCTGTATCGTGATCGACAAGGTCGCCGGTAGCGACAACAAGGTCGGGTTTGATCCTCTTTACGTGCTCAAACCCCGCATGCAGATGCTCATCGCCGACGAAGGCGCCCACGTGAAGGTCCGAAATCTGGGCGATAGTGTATCCCTCAAGCGCACGAGGAAGCCCAGCGATCCTGACAACCACCTCTTCGACGTGAAAATCGAGGCGACCACGCGCCGCTCCCCACAGGAGCACGCTTCCGGTGGTGCCCATCAGCGTAAGTCCTACGCTTCGCTCGAGGACCTGACGCCGCGTTAGTGGAGGTGACGGCACGCCGGGGACGATGGTCAAGACGTTGGCTGGAGGCACAATCGTTTCTGGAACCCACTTCGGTCTTCGCGCTCGTCGCCAAACTCCGAACACAGTTTCGCCGATGACCCAGCCAATACCGATCAGTAGCTGTGACAATATGAGCGGAAGCGTGAGCACCGCAACGAAGACCACTTCGACCATAAGACCAGCCGTGATGACCGACGGAACGTGGATGTGGCGCAGGGTGAGCGAACGAACAACGAGAATGCTGGCCAGCACAATGGCAATGAACGCCGCCGTTCGTCTTCTGTAACGACGCATGGCAGTAAAGTTCCGCTCTACCCACCAAAGCAAGATCCAGTGAACGATGCCCGAGACAAGAACGAAGGCGAATGCCTTGAGCACAATGGGTCCTTTCGTTACCTCGGTACGCGCAGAAGTGGCGCGACGATCTCAAACGTTTCCGTAAGCGTGCGTCCGCCCTCTTTGTTCTGGGTGCCCACCGTGGCCTCGACCTCAATGATCTCGCCTGGCTTGGCTTCCGCGGGTGCGTAGTACGTCCTCGATTCTGTAGTGTACATGCCGGAAATCACGCTGATTTCCGCGGTCAGGACGGCGCGTCGTGCCGTGTCCTTCGCGGTCGCAGTGATTTCGAAGATGCCCCTGCTTCGATTGCTGCGCAGCGATTCGAGCTCCGAACGCTTCGCAAGCATCGAGTTCTTTAACTCACTCAGTCTCTTGTCGTCACCGAAGTGGCCGACACCCTTCTTAACGCGAAAGGACGTCGGCTTGTCGGTTGTGACGAGGAAGACGACCTTGTCCCCTGCCGCAACGACGCTGATGGATGGCCTGATGGAAGGAGGCTGAATAACATCCACGACGACGCCATCGGTCACGTCGGCCGTCCCGGCCTTGGCGGTTGCCTTGATCTGAATCGGTGCCATCGCGCCGTTCCATGCAGGAGCTACGAACGTAAACCCCTTGCTATCCTGACCTGTGATCGATCCACTTGGAACTCCGCGCCCGGTCAATGATGTGACCTGCACATTGGAAACGGACACGCCCGAAAGATCAAAGTGCCTGGACGTTCCGGCTTCCACTTCGACCCGATCCGCGCCGAGGATGGTGAAGGGCGCCTCGACCGTCGGGGGTGCCTTCATTGTCGATCCCTTAGGACACGGATTGTTCGGCTCGAAGTCCGGCGACTTTGCTACGTGCGGGCCTGGATGATCGATGAACACTTGGCCGAACGCCATGCAATCCCGGGCGAAAACAAATCGCTTGTCGCCGGGATGTCCCCACTGATTTCCCGCGTCGATGCCGCCAATCCAACCGAGCATGATGTTCAGATCGCCCTTGATCTGCTTGATCCCGCGACTTTCTCCTTGGGGTGTCACCTTCAATTGCTGCGTCGAGCCGAGGTCTTTCAGGAGTCGATTGATCTCAGCCGAGGGCAAAAACGACAACTTAATGAGCGTCACCGTGTTGAAGGCAGGTCCAAAATTTCGCCAATTGAACCGCTCGTTACCGCCCGCGCCGGTGGCCTTAAGACCCATCAGCGCATTCAGCTCGGCGAGGTTGGTTGCGCGTCCGTTTGCGTTGCGCGTTGAATCGGCAAGATTCTGTGGCTCGCTGCCCCCGCCCTTGCCCTTCTGCTTGAAGAGATCATCGATGTACGCCGATGGGTTCGCCCAGCGCTCATGCCATTTGCAGAGATCAACGCCCCAGGTCTTTTGGATTGACACCTTGGCGAACGTGGCGGCGCGGGTCTTGAGGTTAAAAGTGAACTCCTTGAACGGGATCATCGCATCGGCGATGAGCTGACTCACCTTGTCGTCAAAGTCCTTGATGTACTTTTTTGCTTCGGCCAGGTACTTCGACGGCGTGGTTGGCATGCCCACCATGCGCGTCCCGTACGCCCACCAGAAATCGGACAGCGATTCGGCAACGACCTCAATCGTGCCTTTGCACTTCTTACCCGGCACTGGCTTCCAATTATTTTCGCCCTCTGTGCACACCGCGTCGGTGGTTTTGGGCGGACATGCCTTGTCGTTCGGGTCCTTGAACATCAAGACTTGGCCGTACTTGTGGCTCACCTTAGGCCACGCGAGCAGACCTTCATCGATGTTGGCGATCCACTCGTCGAAGTAGGGCACGACGTACTTGAGAATCGCATCGGCGATCTCGATCCCTGCCTCCGCCTTGACCATGGTGATGTTAGCGGCCGCAGAGTTCTTTTGTGCGGTAAGCCAGTGACCGCTGAGCTCGTCAGCCTTGGAGCCAAGCTTCTTGAGCTTCGACGCTCGATTCTTGAGGTCGGACCAGCTCAACTTCTTGACGTCGATGTTCGTTAGGTCGTCAAATTCCTTCTTCGCCGCCTTGTATTCCTTTTCGGCCTTGGACGCAGCCGCCGTTGCCTTGTTGAAAGCGATTTTGGCCGCCTCGTGTTCCGCAATGTAGTTGGTGCGTTGCTGCGTGTAATAACCCTTCGTGCCATTGAGCTTTTGCTTCAGACGCCCGAATTGCCAAAAGAGCGACTTGGATTTTTGATCGCCGGGATTCGGAACCACGTCCCCGCTTGGAAGGTGCTCGTCGTACGGGCTCTTGATGTCCCACGGATCAAGCACCGCCCGATTAAAATGTGCGAGCTCATCGCTCATGCCTTGATCGCGCACCAGGTCGTACAGGCTCTTGCCCTTGTGCGGGGCAAAGCCGTGCGCCGCAAGGTCGGGCGTACGCTGGAAGAGATAGCCCTCGAGAATAATGTGGCGCATCGCGTTTTCGTTCAGCTCGAAAATTCCGCCCGTGTGTGCGTTGACAAACGTGTGCGCAAAGACGTCCCCACAGGAGTGGCCATAGAGGCCAAGCACGAAGGCACGCGTTGCGTCGTTGTTCCATTGTGGTTCGGACAAGCTGTTCCACGCCCGTTGCCACCAGTAGTCTGTGCCCGTGCCGTGAACATTTGATTTTGGATCTTCGCCTGCGGGCGGGTGAATGATGTCTTGCCCCGTCAACAGGTCGGGATAGACATCGGGGCCGATCACACCATTGTAATAGACGCCCGGATTCGCCTTGATGGCGTCCATGATTTTCGGATCCACCTTGTACTTGCCGACGACACCAATGACGCGTTTCGTCGGGTCTGTCTGGGTTGGATCGACGCGTTCAATCGTGACTTCGCCGTCGTCAAGCATGTCGTGCACGGCCTGCTGAGCCAGATACACGTGGGTGATCGGTTTCCAAGCATGCGCGTTGGCTGCACTCAAAAACCCAACCGTCACGCCAAGCGCTGTTCCACACCACCGAAATGTCATGACCCCTCCACTGTTACGCCATGCACGCCATGCGCATCATCTGCAACGATCATTCTGCAGAAGGTAGGACGGAGTTGGTGCGACCTTTCAATAGCATGGGTTGCACTTTGGTATCAGCTATGGTTGCAATTCCGGAGGTGCGGCAGAATTGCACACATCGTTACGGCTTGAGTTCAATCTTGATGCCCAGAAGGGCCGCGCCTTCCACGAAATCGTTGCTAACCACCTTCCACGCGTTGATCGCGGCCTCGAGCTTCTTTTGGGCGTCCCCGTCCGTTGCACCCTTAATGGCTTGGTCAAAGGGCTTCGGAATCGCCTTGGTTGCGTTAAGAGCGGTTGTGAGATCGGTCCGAATGCGCGTGTCGAGCGTTGGGTTCCAAGCTTTTACCAAGTCGGCCAGGCCCGTCCCCGTGAGGTTTCCAGCGGTCGCACTGAGTGAATTGTAACGACCCAGGTATATATTTTCGATGCCCACTCCGTCGTTCTCGAGGTCGTTGTCGCTTGTGTCGCTAAAGCGGCAGGGCTCGTCTTCCTCGTTCTGGGATTTGTAGGCATTGTACATACGCAGTTCCGAGGCTGCGAGGTTCGCCACTCCGGCAAACATGCTCGTGATGGAGGCCGTTGCGTTGTTCGCCACGAACGTTGCACCGTACGTCCCACTCTTGGTCGTGTCCCATTGCGTGGCCACCACGTCGAGATCTTCCACGAGCAGATCCACGGCTGCCTTGAGAAGGGTGCGGCGTCGGTCCTGATTGCTCGCTGTGCCCGCGGCGTCGCTCAGAAAGTCCGTGTACGGCCTTGAACCGGGGCCGCTTGCATTTTGATCCTGACCCCAAAGAAGAAACTCGACCACATGAAATCCTGCTGAGAATTTCTTGTCGCCGTTCTTTTGGTTGAGTGACTTGAGAAGGTCGCGATCAATCTTCGTGTACTCAGTAATGTGGTTGACGATGCCGGCTGTTGCGTCCTCCTTCGTGTAGTCGACGAAGGACTCATCGATGGGCCAGCCGTTAATTCGAAGTTCGATGTCGTCGGGCTTGGAATCAATCGGGCCGCCATAGAAACGGTAAGCCTCTGTTTGCATGTACAGAGGGCGGGCCGCAGCCCACGCGTTTTTCACGATCTCAAAGTCACCTGCGTTCGGCTGCACGAGAAATTTGTCTAGCTGGGCTTGAAGGTCGCGCACTTTCAAGAGCGTGTCGTAGTAGCT
>JAHFDX010000006.1:0-10840 GCA_023248785.1 Myxococcales bacterium | reverse complement strand
CGAGCCGCATGCCAAAAAGAGCGCACTCGAAGGGGCGAAAACGACGGAAGCAAAAACAAAAGGCGCCGAAAAACGCGCAAATCGGTTCATTTCGTCGGTGTATACCACACCCCGCTCACAACGCGTTCGATCCCTCCGTAGTCGCGTGCACACTCGACGTCTCGATAGCCGTTCTGCTCAAACAACGCCGCGACCTGCGGCGCCTGTCCATCGCCTACTTCGATCGCCAAAACGCCTTCCTGCGAAAGCACAGACCGCCCACCTTCAAGGAGACGCCTCACAAACGAGAGCCCATCGGGCCCACCGTCCAGTGCAATGCGCGGTTCAAACCGGGATACCTCCGGCATCAGGGTGTCGATTTCGGACGAGGCGATGTACGGCGGATTCGACACCACGATGTCGTACGCGTGCCCATGGGGTGGGAACAAATCGGCCTCGTAAAAGGCTACGTTGTAGGCGCCGAGTCGAAGCGCATTGTGCTGTGCAACCGCGAGCGCATCCGGTGATACGTCCGTTGCATCGGCGTGGGAGGTGAGGCGTTCTTTCGCCAGGGTGATCGCAACGCAACCCGAGCCGGTGCACGCATCGAGTGCACGCATCGACATCGAGCAGTGCCTCGTGCGTGTGAGCGCGACCGTGACCAAGCACTCCGTGTCGGGCCTTGGAACCAGAACGCGCGCATCGACGGCAAACGAGCGCCCGAAGAACTCACGCTCCCCCCGCAGGTACGCGACCGGTTCCCGTGCCCTTCGTCGTTTGACGAGAGCCCGAAAGCGCCCAAGCTCGCCCGGCAGCAGAGGTTTTTTTGCGTCCAAGATGAGCTGCATGCGCGTCGTGTTGAGCGCATGCGCAAGGAGAAGCTCGGCATCGAGACGTGGTGAATCAATTCCCTTGGCGAGAAAGTCGTCGCTTGCCCACCGAAGTACCGATTCGATCGTCCATGGCGCTGTCTTGTCTGACGGCATGAAAGACGTCACGAACGCTTTGCACGCAAAAGGTCAACGACGCCTGCCACCTCAGAGTGCAGACGATCGCGCTCAACTTCGCTTTCAGCCTCAAAACGCATGACGAGCACAGGTCCTGTGTTTGAAGCACGGACAAGTCCCCACGCAGGAGCACCCGGCTTGCCAAATTGAATGCGCGCGCCATCGATGTCGATCACTTTGAATCCGCGGCCCTCGTAATGCGCCGTCACATCACGAACGACATCGAACTTGATCGAGTCCGCGCACTCGACACGCAACTCGGGTGTTACGAATGTCTTTGGTACATCTGCGAGAAGTTGGCTAAGCGGGCGATCGTCTTTGGCCAAAATCTCGAGCAGGCGCAGGCTTGCATAGATGGCGTCATCGTAGCCGAAGTATCGATCGGCAAAGAAGAGATGACCGCTCATTTCGCCAGCTAACAATGCGTGCTCTTCTTTCATCTTCGCTTTGATGAGCGAGTGTCCGGTTTTCCAAAGAATGGGGCGCCCTCCGTGTTTTTGAATGTCGTCGTAAAGCGTCTGCGAACACTTGACCTCACCGATCACCGCGGCCCCTGGATGCTCTTTTAGAAGTGCACGTGAAAAAAGGATGAGCAACTTGTCGCCCCAGATGATGTCGCCCTTTTCGTCGACGGCGCCCAGTCGATCAGCGTCACCATCGTACGCAAGGCCTACGCGTGCGCCTGTTTCCTTCACGCGGCGAACAAGCGTCTCGAGATTCTTTGGCACCGTTGGATCGGGATGGTGATTGGGGAACGTTCCATCCATCTCGCAATAGAGCGCTTCGGGGTTGAGACCCAACTTCTTCATGCAGGCGAGCGCAAGAGGACCGCCTGCGCCATTGCCCGCATCGAGCACGAACTTCATATCTGTGCGTGCGAGCGACACGCGTGCGGTGACGCGCTCGATGTATTCTGCACAATGGTCAACTTGATTGACGGATCCAGGTTTCTCGCGCGAGAACGCATCGGCCTCGATTGTGGTGAGGAGCCTTTGAATGTCAGCACCGAAAAAGCTCGCCTTGCCGCGCATGATCTTGAAACCATTTTCGTCAGCTGGATTGTGGCTTCCGGTGATCATGACGCCGCCCGCAACATCGAGCGCATGCACAGCCGAGTACAAGTACGGCGTTGGACCGACGCCCACATCGATCACGTGCGCGCCCGTTTCGACTAGACCACGCGTGAGTGCTTCAAAAAGCCGAGGACTTGAAATGCGGCAGTCGCGTCCCACGGCGACACGACGATTTTCGTCAGTCGCGCCGAGCAAGAGCGTTGCAAGTCCACGTCCAATGCCATGAGTGACCTCGCTTGTGAGGTCGCGATCGGCAACGCCGCGAATGTCGTATTCACGAAAGATCTGTTTAGGAACTTGCATGACCGACCTTTCCTACGATTGAGCCACAGCGTCAAACCGCGGAGACACTTGCTCTTTTCTTGCGTGTAACGCGCAGGGACTTGTGGCAAAACCGTGGTTGTGGACGCGTTGCCTCCCGCACCCCCGGTTTCGCCTCCCGCATACGTGTATGCGCCGACCGACTTGTACCCGCGCGGCGAGCAGGAACGCGCGCTCTGCGAGAGGGCAAGTCACACGGATTGGCTCTACCTTGCCACCACAGGGCTTTTGAGTGTGGGGGGTGGTTGGGTGAACTCCGAAGTTAAGTACGCGTCGTCTTCGGTTGTGCGTCACATAGGGCCCGCCGCGATGGGGCTATCCATCGGGTGGCTCTTGGGCGGTCTGCCGCTTTCGCTTTCGCAATGCGAATCCACCTACGTGCGTTTTCCCATGCATGAGGGCGACGTTACGCAGCGCACAGCCTTGGCGGTCGCGATGGCGCTTGGCAGTGTGGTGTTGGCCACGTTTACGATGGGCATTGCAACGGGGCCCTTGCCAAAGGAGTGGTCCACGGAAGAACGCGCAGGCAGGTTATTTGTAACCAGCGGATTTGCATTTGGCGGCGCACTCCTTCCGTACGTGTTGCCACCGCGTTCGTGGGCAGCGGCTGAAAAGCTTCGAAGGCTCCGATTTGAGGCGGACGATCGCGGCCTCTCGCTCGGCTATTCGTATCGTTGGTAGTTGCGTGAAGTGAGAAACACGGCAAGCGTTCCTCCCACATCGAGTGGAGTGGCGAGCATTCGCTGATGCTGCCTTCGCGCCCATTGAACGGCCTCCACGAGCGCGCCGTTTGAGTTCGTTCGCGTATGGGTCGCCAATCGACCCGCGACGAGCGAAGCAAGCAAGCAACCCGTGCCGTGCGTTGGGCCGAGCGGAAGGCGCTTCGAAGTCCACTGGTGGATGCGTCCGTCGATCCAAAGTGTGTCGACCGGATCTCCCTGGAGGTGCCCACCCTTAAGCAGCACCGCCTTTGGCCCCAGCGATCCGATTTCGACGACGGCTCGTTTGGCATCGTTCGCGTTTCGTACGGGATGGTGCGTAAGGAGCGCTGCTTCGTCACGATTCACGGTCACAAGAGCAGCGAGCGGAAACAGATCACGGACCATCTTCTGCCATGCACTTGCATTGAGCAGGAGCGTATCGCCGAGTGATGGCGCCTTGGGCGTATCGAGCACCACAGGAATCCGAGCAACCGATCGACGAATAAATGATGCAATAGATGTTACATTAATCTTCGACGCAAGTGCTCCAATCTTGATCGCACGGACGTGCTGATCCAAGAGCACGCGCTCTGCACTTTCGAGCCACATCGCCGGATGGATGGCATGGACACGAACGAGTCCACGCGTCGACTGCGTGGTAAGGCACGTGGCGACAGCGCACGGAAATGCGCCTGCGCGCTCAAATGCGCGCGTGTCCGCAAGAATTCCCGCGCCTCCTCCGGGATCGAGACCGCCGAACGCAAGTGCGCACGGCAGGCGTTGCCTCGGAATTCGATTCGACATGTTTCCCGATGGTTTGGCTTGATTAACAACAATTAACGTGCGGCGCCTCTGGAACTTTGGCACCCAGCGAGTGGTCCGGATACCTTGATTCATTACGGTATCGCGCACGGCATTGGTATTTCCAGCGGTGCGTCTTCATTCGGGCTCTGGAGGTCGTATGCGGTATTGGTGGCTCGCAGCCACAAGTGTAGGCGCCGTGCTTCTTCTGGGTCCGCACGCCGCGTCTGCAGGTTGGCCTTCGCTCGATGACGTGGCAAAGAGAGCGCACCACTATGCGCCCACGCTTGCTGAAGCGCGTGGCCAAGTGAGCGCGGCGAAGGGGTTGCTCGAAGGAGCACGCGCGCCCGCGCTGCAAAATCCGTATGTCGAGGTGTTTACGGATCGCGGCCGCGAAACGAAGGATCTTGCGGTGCAGGCGAATTTTTGGATCCCGATCGAACTCGCCGGCCAGCGTGGTGCGCGCATCGACGAAGCGCAGCGAATGATCCAGTGGCGAAGCGTAAACTTGCTCGATGCCCAATCGCGCTCGCTGGGCGAAGCGGTGGTTGCCTACGGAGACGTACTCATCCTCAGTGCGCGCCTTGAACAAGCGAAACGTGGCGAATCGGAAGCGAAGGCCGAAGTCGATTTCTACGCAGGACGCCTCGCCGTGGGAGACACAACGATCTACGAAAAGAGCATTGCCGAGGCGGAGCTTGGGCGTTGGGTTCAGGCACGCGTTGAGATGGAAGTGGCCCTCGTTCAAGCGCGCGCACGCCTCGAACAAGTCACGGGATTTACGGACGTGACGCCTCCCCCGACAATCGCGGCTGCTCCGCCCGCGCTGCGTACTCCATACTCCATCAATCACCGGGCTACAGCCGATCACCGAAACTGGATCGAACGCCTTCCGGCAATCGCAGCACTCAACTCCGAAGAGCATTTTTGGTTAAGCAGTGCCGATCGAGCGCGCGCCGAACGTTCTGTGCCCATTAACTTCATCGTCTCGCTCGGCCGTGGCGATGCGGGAGAAACCCGCGTTGGAGGGGGGCTCTCGTGGACCTTTCCACTACTTCAACGAAACCATGGCCCTATCACACGCGCGCACGCGGAGCGCGCACGTGTGGCCGAGGTACGTTTTTGCTTGGTGCGCGTGCTCGAATCGCGAGTAAGGAGCCTGTACGAAACGCTGCAGGCGGCGCAGAAGGCCGTCGATGCTATCGACACGACATCCATCCCTGCTGCGGAGCGCGTGGTTGCTGCCGCAGCGGAAGGGCATCGCGCAGGAAAAGTAGAAGCACTCAAGGTGTTCATCGCGCGCCGAGACCTCGCCACGTCGCGCGGTCGCCGCCTCGACTTGGTTGCAACCGCGTGGCGAACATACGGTAAAATCGCAGCCCTTCGAGGGGAGTTGCCATGAAGTGTGTCGGTTGGATTTTCATGGCTGTTGTGCTCAGTTGCGCGCCTGCTTGCACCACAAAACCAACCCGAACGGGTGAGGGCAGAAGCTCCCCGGACAAGGTACGCACGGTGAAGTTTGATCCTTCGGCGTTGCAACGCCTAGGCATCCAGGTCGCGCCCGCGGGCGGAGTGCACGGAGTGCAGATATTGCACGTGCCAGGAACGTTCGAATACAACCTCGAGAAGTACGCGGAGGTCGGATCCATCGTCGATGGCCGCATCACGAGCCTGAGCAGCCGCGTGGGTGACATCGTGAAGAAGGGCCAACACCTGGCGACGCTTTCCGTGCCCTCCATTGCCCAAGCCCAATCGCAGTACATCTCCGCGCAAGCAGCCGCACTGGTGGCGAAGGAACACGCCGAGCGGGAGCGCGCACTTCTCAAAAAACAACTTACGACCGCACACGAAGCCGAGCTTGCGTCGAGCGATGCCATTCGAACCGAAGCCGACATGGCGGCTGCAGCTGCGCGCCTACGGGTCCTTGGAGTTTCGCTTCCGAGCGGAGGCAAGACGATTTTGGGCGCAGGCTCGCTCACCCTTGTGGCCCCCATCGGCGGTGTTGTTGTCAAGCGCGACGCAGTGCTTGGCCGATACTTACAGCCGAACGAAACGGCGTTCGTCATCGCAGACCCGACGAGCCTCTGGGCCACGGTCGATGTGTATGAAAACGATCTGCCGTACTTCAAAGTAAACGCGGAGGTCGAACTCACCGTCGACGCGCTGCCCGGAAAGATAGTCAAAGGCAAGGTGTTCCTCATCGAGCCTCAGGTCGGTCGTGAAACGCGCATGCTTCGCGCGCGCATTGCTGTCGACAACGCGAATGGCGAGCTAAAGCCTGGACTTTTCGTGCGTGCCTCGATCAAGATCGAAGACGAAAAGCACGACAAGACGCTTCCGGTTCCGTCGAGCGCTGTGCAGCCCCTTGGCGAGAGCGACGTCGTGTTCATCGAAATACAACCTGGCAAGTACGAAATACGCAACGTGCGGATCGGTCGGCGTACGGCTCAAGTCGCCGAGATTTTAGAAGGTCTCCGTGACGGAGAGCGCATCGTTGTTGAAGGTGCGTTCTTGCTTCGCGGCGAGGTTACCAAGCAATGACGGGTGTCGTTGCTTGGGCTGCAAAAAACCGTCTGCTCTCGTTGCTTCTGACTGCCATGATCATTGCCATTGGCGGGTGGGCGTTTATGCGCCTTCCTATCGATGCCGTCCCCGACGTGACCAATATCCAAGTGCAGATTGTTACGCGCGCCCAGGCTCTTTCTGCGCCCGAAGTAGAGCGTCAAGTCACCCAGCCGATCGAGCGCGCCATGGCTGGAATTCCTGGCCTTCGCACAACACGCAGTGTCACCAAACTCGGTATCTCGGTGATCACACTCGTATTTGCAGACGGCGTGGATGTGTACTTCGCGCGGGCCCAGGTGAACGAGCGCTTGTCAGGCGTGCGCGAGGTCATCCCACACAACATTGGTGTTCCAGAATTGGGTCCAATCGCCACAGGCCTCGGCGAGATTTACATGTTTGAACTCAAGCCCACGGCGCTGGGTGTTCGAAGCAACGAAGAGCTGCGTACGATGGTCGAATGGCAACTGGCGCCAAAGTTGCGTCAAGTGCCGGGGGTCATCGACGTCATTGGCTTCGGCGGAACGCTCAAGCAATATCAAGTTACGCTCGATCCAGCACGCATGGCGGCCCACCAGGTTTCGGTCGAGGAGGTGAGGCGTGCCCTCGAGCGAGACAATCGAGTCGCAGGTGGCGGATACATCGATCACGCGGGTGAACAACTCGTGCTTCGAGGTGATGCACGCTTTCGCGGCCTTGAAGACATTGCAGCCACGGTCGTGCGCACAGATGCCAACGGTGTCCCCGTCCGCGTGGGCATGTTGGGGGAGGTCGACACCGGAGCCGCGTTACGGTAAGGCGCAATGACGCGCGATGGCCGAGGTGAGGTGGTTGGCGCGAGCGTGTTGATGCTCAAGGGCGAAAACAGCCGCGAGGTGGTCGCCCGAGTGAAGCAAGCGCTGAAGGACATAAAACCGTACTTGCCCGCCAATGTCGCGATCGATCCGTACTACGATCGCACCGAATTCATCGACGGCGTGCTTGCCACCGTCGCGAAAAATCTGCTCGAAGGCGCCATCATTGTTGTGTTGTGTCTCTTGCTTACACTCGGAAGCTTACGGGCCGGGCTTCTTGTGGCGGGAGCAATTCCATTTTCGATGTTGGTTGGTTTCATCGGGCTGCATCTCATCGGATACAGCGGCAATGTCATGTCCCTCGGTGCGATCGATTTCGGAATCATCGTTGAAGGGGCGGTGGTCACGGTCGAACACGCCATGACGCATGGCACGCGCACGTACGGCCGAACGAATCGCGTCAACGCCATTACGCACGCGATGCAGGAGGTAACAAGGCCAGCCCTCTTTGCGGTGGTCATCGTGATTCTCACGTTCCTACCGCTCGCCACGCTTGAAGACGTAGAGGGAAAAATGTTTCGCCCGGTCGTCTTTTCGCTGAGCTTCATGTTGTTTGGAGCCATCCTTTATTCGCTCCTATTTCTGCCGGCCATCGCGCCCTACATCATTCGTCGCGACGCGTCTGCCAAGGAACCTATTTTCGTTCGCGCCATCCAACGCTTCTACGTGCCATCGCTACGAGCTGCGCTTGACCACCCGAAGCTCACACTGATCAGTGCAGCCCTGGCCACGCTGGCATTGCTCGCAACGGGCACAAATCTTGGGGCGGACTTCTTACCCCGCGTGTTCGAGGGCTCGTTTGCGATCGACGCCATGCGTCCGCCGAGCACGTCGCTTACGCAGGCGATTGCGTTGGCCAAAGAGACCGAACGCGCGCTCAAAGAAACGCCGGAGGTCATCACGGTCGTCAATCGCATCGGGCGGCCAGAAAATTCGATTGATCCTGCAGGTCCCGAGTCGAGCGATGTCTTCATCATTCTGAAACCGAAAAGTGAATGGCGCAAAGGACTGGATCCCGACGAACTGCTCCATGAATTATCCACGAAGGCAGACGCGCGCGTCCCTTCGACGATCAGCGCATTCAGCCAACCGATCGAGATGCGCGTGAACGATTTGATCGCGGGCGTGAAGAGCGACGTTGCCATCAAGGTCTACGGCGACGATTTTACGTCCATGTCGAGCGTTGCCGAAAAAATCAAGCGTGCGATTATGAAAGTGCCGGGCGCAGCCGACGTGAAGGTTGAAATCCCGACTGGTTTGCCGAGCGTGCAGGTCAAAATCAACCGTGACCGAGCCGCGCGTCTTGGTGTGCCTCCGGGAGACATGCTTGATGTCGTTGCAATGTCGCGTGCTGGCGTAAATGTGGGCGAGGTGCGTGAAGGCGAGCGTGTGTTCGAACTCGTACTGAAGCTCGGGGGCGACCAGGTCACCAACGCGGACGCGCTCGCCCGCCTCCCAATTGTAACTCGCGCAGGCACGCTTGTGCCCCTTTCAATGGCCGCTGACATCACGCAGGAACGTACGGTGGTCCAGATCAGCCGCGAGCAAATGCGGCGCCGCCTCTTCGTTCAGGCAAACGTTCGCGGCCGAGATGTCGTTGGCTTCGTGAACCAGGCCCAAGCGGAATCTTTGAAAATCGACGTCCCCAAGTCGATCGAAGTGGAGTGGGGCGGGCAGTTTCAAAACTTCAACCGTGCACGCGATCGACTCGCGATACTCGTGCCGCTGTCGCTGGGCATCATTGGACTCATGCTGATCGTGACGTTCCGAAACGCAAAGTACGCTGGGATGACCTTGCTCAGCTTGCCCTTTGCATTGGCTGGCGGAGTCTTTGCTCTCTTCGTGCGCGGATTGCCGTTCAGCATCCCTGCTGGCGTCGGATTTATCGCACTCTCGGGAGTCAGTGTGACAACCGGAATCGTGATGACCAACGCGCTCATTCGAATGCCGAAGGACAGACCGGCGATCGAGCGCGTGTACAACGCAGCAGTATCGACGGCTCGGGCGCCACTTTCGACCGCCATCGTGGCCGCGGTCGGATTTGTTCCGGCGGCGCTGGCGAACGGCACAGGCGCAGAGATTCAAAGGCCCCTGGCGACGGTTGTGATTGGCGGCCTTATTTTCTCCACCGTCGTGTCGTTGTTGGCGCTGCCCGTCATGCTGTGGTTTGTCGCAAGGAAGGAGCGGGACGCCGTTTTTATGCCAGAAAGCATGGCACCCCCGAACGAGAACGTTCGCGCGGTCGAGATACCGGAAATCATCATGCCGAAGGGGATGCTGTAGCGCACACCGCGTGGGAAGTAGGGGACGAACGCGAATTTTTTTGGTGCGCACTGTAAGACTCTGGTGTCATTTCCCGTCTGCGGGGTTGAACGAGACGAAACCAAGGCTCACATTCTGAGGAGATACCGTCATGGGAAAGGCCGAATGTTGTGGATGCAAAAACTGCCAAAACACGTGCGGGTGCGCGAAAGCCGATTCGGACAAGTGCTGCTGCTGCGGAGGCTGTAACTGCGGTCCCAATTGCAACTGTGCGGCTGGATGCTGCTGCAAGGCAAAGACCGCCTGCGACGCGCATAAGTAGCGGCGACGAACCACATGCCGGGGTACCAGAGCCCCGGCATGCCCGTGCACTCGAGGAGCTGGCTGCACGGCGCGCGCAGTACCTCGCTTTTGCACGAAAGCGGCTTCGCTCAAACGCGGATGCCGAGGACTTGCTGCAGCAAGCCATGCAGCGGGCAGTGGAGAAGATTGAATCGTTGCGCGATCCGAACCGGGTCGATGCGTGGTTTTATCGCTTGCTCCGGCGCACGCTTGTGGACCATCACGTGGCATGGGCGAAGCATCAAGCGGAACTCGGCCTACTTGCGGCAGAGGTCGACGAGGGCACGCATGAAGAACGCGCCATGTGCGGTTGCAGCTTAGGGCTGCTTGCCACGTTGCGACCCGAATATGCCGATATTGTAACTCGTATTGATCTCAATGACGACGATGTCGAATCCTCTGCGCAAAAGCTCGGTATCTCGACGAACAATGCGTACGTGAGGTTGTCGCGCGCGCGCGAGGCGCTTCGTCGGAAGTTGAAGGAAACGTGTGGGACCGAAAGCACCGAAGCCTGTCAATCCTGCGCGTGTGAAGAGATGCCGTCAGATCCTACCGCACCGCGCGAATTTCGTAGCACTGAACACCTTGAGGCGTTGTGATTTCCACATCATCGCCCTCTGCGAGGCCGAGCAACGCGGACCCGAGTGGGCTTGTGGTGGCGAGCGTTTGAATTTCCCCATCAGGCAAAGAGATGCGCACGCCCCCAGCGACCGGAACGAGCCAGTAGCGTCGAATCGTTCCGCGCTGTGCGAGATCGATCACGGCAGACGCGTGCACAACATCGCCTGGGCCAAAAGCGCGCAGTGAGAGGTTCGACAACACGGCAAGGGACTGTTCAATTGCACGCACGCGATCGGCTTGCCCTTTGGCGAGGTAGCTCGCCTCCGTCGAGCGCATGTCCTTGTCGTTTTCGGGTCGATTTTCCTCGTGCGTGGCGG
>JAHFDX010000276.1 GCA_023248785.1 Myxococcales bacterium | reverse complement strand
TCCGAGTATCGCCGTGGTGTTGGCAACAGGTTGTACGGGTGCGCCGAAGAAAACGGCCGCAGACGTTAAGGCGGAAGTGGATGCACAGCGCTGCGACCGCGCGCATGCGGCATGGACGGACTTGGAGCTTGAAAAATCGACCGAATTGCCCGATGAAGCGCAAGCATGGTCGAAGCTGCAAATTCGCTTTTTGCGTGCCTCCGCACGAGGGACATTATCCGACGCCAAGTCGTGCGGAGTCGATACCAACCAAATGCACGAACGGTGGATGAATTTTCTCGACACGTCCATCGAACGACTGCGTCGCGATAGCGCATGGCAGGTCGAAGCGAACGCGATTCTTACGGCCGTCGCAACAAGCCCCATGGGCCAGGGCCCGTCCGAATTCTTCAACGATGGTCTCGTGAAACGGATCGATCAAGCGACGCGCGCGCATTGGACGAAGCACCTGGAGAAGAATGCCAAGTTGCCTTCGATTGCGGAAGCGAAGAAGACGGGCCTTTGCGTGTTCGGTGCCGCACCTCTGCAAGGCAAGATTCGCGGCGAATCGTTACGCACCGCGTGGGCAGACTCGGCGAAGGACGTGTACGTGCGGTGCGCGCTTCCCGAGAGCATGAAGGGTTTCGCGCGTGGCAAGCCAGACGACGTCGTCTTGAGCCGCCTCGACTACAATCTTGATACGGGTGAAACAGAGCATGTGGAGATCACTACTTTAAAAGGTGTGGTCGCAATCGGCGAACGTGAAGTTACATTTCGCGTACCTGCGAACGTGATTTTCAAACAGCAGCCGGGAATCGCGTTTGGTCGATGGGTCGGATTTGAAGTCGACTATCGCACGCATGCGAAGGGCGAAGGCGCAGCGAAGACGCGTGCAAAGGGTGTCTTCTTGATGCGGCGCGGATGATGATCGGACATTGGCTACAGGTGGGTCGCCCGCCCGAGCCAGCCATACCCGCCGTTCACTGAGCCCGCCTCTTATACCGGTTGATCAACTGGTTCGTCGACGCATCATGCGCCGTGATGTCGCCCTTGGTCGCGAGCTCCGGCTCAATCTTCTTCGCGAGCTGCTTGCCAAGTTCGACGCCCCATTGATCGTAACTGTTGATGTTCCAAATGACGCCCTGAACGAAAATCTTGTGCTCATATAGTGCAATGAGCTTTCCCAAGGTGCGCGGGGTCAGTCGGTCGACGAGGATCGACGTCGACGGCCGATTGCCCTCAAACACGCGATGATGCACAAGCGCATCGATGCGTTCCGCGGAAAGTCCCAACGAGCCAAGCTCGCTGCGAACCTCGCCTTCGGTCTTTCCACACATGAGCGCTTCAGCTTGTGCGAAAAAGTTCGCGAGCAAGATGCGGTGGTGATCGCCGTACCCGCACTTGAGCGGATTGTGCGAATGAATGGGCGCAATAAAGTCGACCGGGATGAGTCGCGTTCCCTGGTGAATCAGCTGATAAAACGCGTGCTGCCCATTCGTGCCCGGTTCGCCCCAAATCACCGGCCCCGTTGCATAATCGGTGATGCGCCTTCCCTCGCGATCCACGCTCTTGCCGTTGCTCTCCATGTCGCCTTGTTGAAAGTACGCCGCAAAGCGGTGCATGTACTGATCGTACGGAAGAATGGCATGCGTCTCGCCGCCGAAAAAATCCGTGTACCAAATGCCCAACAGCGCCAAAATCACCGGCGCGTTCTCTTCGAGCTTCGCGGTGAGAAAGTGCTGGTCCATTTCGTAACCGCCATCGAGCAGTTCGTCGAACGCCTTGCTGCCAATGGTGCATGCGATCGACAGACCAATCGCAGACCAAAGCGAGTAGCGGCCGCCAACCCAGTCCCAAAAACCAAACATGTTGGCAGGATCGATACCGAATTTCTTCACCTCGCCTTCGTTCGTCGAGACGGCCACAAAGTGCTTTGGCACAGCCCCCTCGCCCAACTTGGCCACGAGCCACTGGCCCGCTGAGTGTGCGTTGAGAAGCGTCTCTTGCGTCGTGAACGTTTTGCTCGCAACGATGAACACCGTTTTGGCTGGATCCAATGGCTTCAGCGTTTCCGCCAAGTGCGTGCCGTCGACGTTCGATACGAAGTGCGGCGTGATGCTGGTCCAGTACGGCTTGAGAGCCTCAGTGACCATAACCGGCCCGAGATCGGAGCCGCCAATCCCAATGTTCACGATGTGCTCAATGCGCTGGCCGGTCGCGCTTTTCCATGCGCCAGAGAGCAGCGCGTTGCTGAACGTCGTCATTTTCGCAAGCACTTGGCGCACGTCAGGCATCACATCTTTACCATCGACAGTGACGACTTCTTTGCCGCGGTACCGCAGAGCCGTATGCAAAACGGCGCGGTTTTCAGTGATGTTGATGTGCTCCCCTGAAAACATGCGGCGCCGCCACTCCTCCACTTGACGGTCGCGCGCGAGATCGACGAGAAGTCCCATCACCTCATCGGTGATGCGATGCTTGCTGTAGTCGAGAAACATGTCGCCGAGGTCGAGCGAAAACCGCGACGCTCGTTTTGGATCCGCGCGAAAGAGCTCGCGCATGGGCTGCGCGCGCATCGACGTCGCGCAGGTCTGTAGTTCGCGCCAGAGTGGAAGCTCGGTGAGGTAGCTCATGATCTAAGGGTAACTGATGCGTGCGAAGCGGGCGCGCTTATGTCCAGCGCCCAAGCTACGACCGCTTGTAAACAACCTTCCGCGGCATCGCGCCCGTCTTCTGCACAATCTGCTGCGCCTCACGCTGCAACAACGGGTGCACCCGCTTTCCCATCAGAAACATTGCAAGTAAATGCGGATTAATCTCCGCAAGCTTTCGGAGCGTTCGCCCCGCCGCCTTCATGTCTCCCGCCCCCGCCTGCGCAAACGCACGTGCACGAAGCAACTGAATCTGAAATTCACCGAGCTCCGGATCATCCGGGTTGAACACGTCCAGCAAATCGAGCCCCTTCTTCGCTTGCCCCGTTCGTCCCCATGCTTCGCCCGCCACCGACGCAAAAAGAGCGCGTGATTTCGCGTCTTGCTGTTTGCCCATCTCGACTTGGTCGACGAGGACGCGTGCTTCCTTCGCTTCACCAATCGTGAGGTGAATCATCCCGCGCATGGTGCGCACCTGATCGGATACACCCGGAAGCTGCTTGCTGAGCTCAACGGTTTCGAGTGTAGCGAGCGCTTGCTTTGGGTTGTCTTGCATTTCGAGCTGCGCTTTGGCGATCACCGCCTGCACATCGCCCTTCTTGAAGTCACTCGACAAGCGTTCGAGTGCTTGCTTGCGACCTTCAGCGGTGTCGGCCCCCTGGAGAATCGCACCGATCTTTTGTTGATTCGTAAGAATGCGACGGAAGTAAATCAGCACGCCTGCGACCGCTGCCGTCAGCACACCCGCGACCGCAAGGGGCCACCAGCTGCGCAACCAACCCTGCGCAAGGAAAGCCAGGACCCAAGCGACCAGGGCTGCGACGCCAATGCGTGTATAAATCGTTCGTAGGTTCGGACCGGTGGGTCCGCCGGCGCGCTGGCGCTCGGCCATCATCTCCTTGAGGTCCTTCTGTAACTCGTTAGGAGTTTTTTTCTTCGACGACTTCGGTGGTTTGCTATCGAGGGTCGTTTCGGTCACCAGGCGGTAGGTAGCAGCCTCCCGCACCGGCAGCAATGTGGCTTAGTTTACTTCGGGGGCGTCATCGATTCACCACCGGGCACCGTCTCTGTTGCCAGCTCCGGGTCGCTCGCGTTTGCCACGTGCTGAAAGTGCAAAAAAAGGCTTCGTGCCATCGACATGCACGGCACAGCGAGGAGCGCGCCGGTTGCGCCAAACATGTGCTCTCCTGCGAGAAGCGAGAAAACGACAAGCACCGGGTGAATTTTCGCAGCGTCACCCATGATCTTTGGGTTCAAAAAGTTCGCTTCGAGCTGATGAATCCCGATGATCCAAAACAGCACAAAAACCGCGGTTCCAACTCCCTGCGTGAGGCCAATTGCCACCACAGGAATCGTGCTCACGATCGACCCGAAGATGGGGATGATGGACAGCACTGCTGCTACAAGCGCAAGAATCGGCCAATACTTGAGTCCGACGATTCCAAAGCCGATGGCCGACAGCACTCCGTTGATGAGACAGATGATGATCTGGCCGCGGACAACTCCAGACAAGCCGCGGTCCATCCGCGCCACTAGCGCTTCGAAGGATGGTCTCGCAGATGGCCGGACGAGGGTACGGATGAAGGTAAAAATCCGCTCGCGCGTCATCATCAAATAGGCCGCGAGCATCAGCGTGATGAAGAACAAAAACACGCCGTGGCTCACGCTCGTTAGAAGGTTGGTGCCGAACCGCGCGATCTCCCCCGAGTTGTGCTGCACGTACGCGCGGAGCTTTCCGGTAAGGGCACCCGGCTCGGTGTCGATCGTCACGCCGATGACCGACAACTTCTGGGCAACCCAAGGTACCCACTCTTCCTCGAAGCGCACGCGCAGGGCCGGAATCTCACTTTGCAGTCCGCGGAGTTCGTGCCCAAGGCGCGGAGCCGACAAGCGAAAGAACAAGAACACTGAGCCCAATACAAACGCGTAAACGCCCAGAATGGCCGCGGCCCGTGGCACCCTGTGCTTTTCGAACCACGCAACAGCGGGTGTCAACACGTACGCAATGAGAGCCGCCATCACGAATGGCAACATCACGGCGTGGGCCGAGATGATGACGGCAACGACGACGAGCGCGCTCACAATGAGAAAAAGTGGGCGATGCCAACGCTTCGGACCCGCAGTGCTGAAGGAGAACATCACGGCGCGAGAGCCTTTCGGCCTTCGAGATCCGCGAAATGCGGAAGCAGCGAACGCCATGATTCATCGAGATAATCGGGCATCACGCGGGTCGACGCGACAACGGGCATGAAATTGTGATCCCCCGCCCAGCGCGGGACGATGTGCGCATGGAGGTGTTCTTCGATTCCAGCACCGCCCGCTTTGCCCAGGTTGAAACCAATGTTCATTCCTTCGCAACGCGTTGCACGTCTAAGTCGTTCTGCGCTTTTGCGCGTGAGCTCCATGAGTTCTTGGTAATCCTCGACCGATAAATCCGCGAGGTCCGACACGTGTGCGTTAGGGGCCACCAAAAGGTGCGACGCCGAGAACGGGTACTTGTTCAGGCACACGTGCGCGCGCTCGCCCACGACTAGAATGAGCCGTTCGCGCATCGCTTCAGGCCTCGCCACGCAATGCTCACAGAAGAAGCAGGAAGTGACTTTTGGACCCAGGATGTATTCCATCCTCCATGGCGCCCAAAGGCGATCCGTCATCTTTGCCACGATACACGCGGCTGACACATGAACCAAGACCGACGAACAAAGGGCAGCGCACGTTTCCGTGGCTGCCCCCATTGTGAACTCGTGCGGTATCCGCAATTCACTTACTGAATTACTCGGATTTTTCCTCTTCCTCCTTGGAACCCTCTTCCTTCGAACCGTCAAGCAGGTTGCCGAGCTTTTGCTTGATGAGATCACCGATGGTTCCGGCGCCGTCGCCTTCTGCCTTGGCTTTCTTAGGCTTCGGTGGTGCCTTTGATTCGCGCTTTTCGGCTTTGGCCTCCGCGGTGACTTCGCCAATTCGCATGGTCAATGTCACGCGTCGATCTTGCGTATCGAGGTTGGAAACCTCGGCGTTGAACGTGTCACCGATCTTAAGCGGAACGGCGGCTCCGGCT
>JAHFDX010000275.1 GCA_023248785.1 Myxococcales bacterium | reverse complement strand
GCGCAACAAGTCAACGAACTCATCCTTAGCGGGGGGGCCGAGGTTATTGATGTACGAAATCCGGATGAGTGGTCCGGAGGCCACCTTCCCGGCGCGCGCCTCGTTCCTTTGGATCAGCTTCGGAGAAATCCCGCCGCGGCTCTGCCCCGCGACGGAGTCATCTTTGTGTGTGCTGCGGGAGTTCGAAGCGAAACAGCTGCGCGTATCGCGGCAGCTCACGGTCTTGCGAACGTTTACAACCTCATAGGCGGAACGCGCGCCTGGGCGAAGGCAGGCCTTGCGCTGGTAAACGATCTTAGCGTCGCAGTGTGAATAGAATTTCTTGCGATGACTACCGGCCCGCCGATGCCCCTACGATCGCAATAACGATGAAAACCACGTAGGCTAGAATGCCGGCGAGACTCACCCCGAGCATGACGAACGAAATGGTCTTGGACGTCTTCGCCTTCGAAAACGCTTCAGCATATTGCCCTTGCTCGGACGCCTGCTTGGCCATCCACGCGAAATAGCCCGGTAGCAACGCGAGTAGTCCCCAACCACAAAAGAACGTCGCTGCCGCAAGGATCAAAGGAAGCGTTGTGTTGAGGTCCGTTGGCGCAGGCCCACCGTATCCTCCGGGCGGTGCGCCATATGCGCCCTGCGGCGCGCCATATCCACCTGATCCATATCCACCTGGAGGAGCGCCATATCCCCCTCCTTGTGCAGCACCGCCACCGCTCATTCCCATTCCACCGCCCATTTGCGGAGCACCCGCCGGTGCACCATAGCCAAACGCAGCCTGCGCCTGACCGTACGCGTGCGCTCCCGCATCCGCAGCAGCACCCATCGCGCCAGCAACTTCGCTCCCCGCTTGACCAAATGCACCTTGCGGTGATCCGTAGGCCGGGGGTGCGGCCGGAGCACCGTATCCTCCCTGAGGGTGGCCCCCATACGCTGGCGGCGGCTCGACTGCGGGCGCCCCATAAGCGGGGGGCGAAGATTCACCCGCCCCGGGACCTTGCGCCGGCGGAAAACCAGCAGCGTCGAAGGCCATCGTTCCGCCGAGGGGGTTCACCGGACTGCCCTGCTGACCGGGCGGTGCAAATGCGTGCGGCTGTCCTTGTTCCTGACCCGCTGCCTGCGCAGGTGGTTGTCCAAACGCTTCGGGTGGCGGCGCCATGCCCACCATCGTGCCTTTGATCTTTGGCGCGGGCGGCGCGGGCGGTGCCGGACGAGGCGGCGCGGCGGGCGGTGCTGATCCCGTGGGTGCACCCGGCGGAGCACCTGCCAGAGGAGGCTCAAATGCCTGCTGATTCATCATCAGCATCGTGCCCTTGAACTTGGGAGCGGCAGCGCTCTTCAAATTGAAACCACACTTGTGACAATTTGCCACCGACTCTTGATTTTGCGCGCCACAGTTTGGACAGAACACGAACTATCCTCCTCAAGCTTCTGGGATGCTGGTTCAAGAGAGGCGCCAGCGGACGCGCTCCCAACAGACTCTAGTGCGGTTGGAGGATACGATGGTCTGATCGTTGACCTCAACAACTTTGGGGATATGAACGGACGTTCGTTTTCGTGGAACACGCTTGTTCGCTTGACTTGGCACGAAGAAAACCACTACCTATCAGTCGACCGTTTTTGGCGAGTTTTTTTGGCAAGTTTTCGAGCACTCTTCTATAGCGCATTCGCGGCGCTTTTGATTCGGACGCGGGCGCGCGACCAGTAGCCTCTCTAGACCTGGCTTGTGCGGTCTGGCTCCGAACTGACGGCCCGTGCCGCAAACCCCTTGCCGTAAACCCCCTGAAGGATGGGCGATGGCCTTCGCACTGACACCTGAACGCGAACGAGAACTGCAAGACATCCTGACGCGGTATCCTAACAAGATGGCAGCAACGATCCCCGTGCTGCACCTGTGCCAAGATCAGCACGGCTGGATCAGCGACGAGATTGTTCACTACGTCTCGCAAAAGCTTGATGTCCCACCGGCACATGTAAAGGGCGTGGTTACGTTTTACACGCTGTTCAATCAACACCCTGTCGGCAAGAACCAAGTTTGGGTGTGTAGAACATTGCCCTGCGCCCTTCGCGGCGCCTACGACATCATCGAGCACTGCGAAAAGCGACTCGGCGTCAAGTGCGGGGAGACAACCAAGAATGGCAAAGTTACGCTCCGCACCGCCGAATGTTTGGCGAGTTGTGGCACCGCCCCGATGATGCAGGTCAACCAGCAGTATTACGAGGATCTCACGTCGGAAAAGGTCGACGAGATCCTCCGAAAGCTCCAGGAGTCGTAACGCATGCTTCGTCGGACCGACTACCTCACCAAGGTCTATTCCCTCGGCCACACGCTCGACGTCTATGAAAAACATGCGCAGGGCTACCAAGCCGCGCGCAAGGTGCTGCTCTCGATGACACGCGAGCAGGTCATCGAGGAAGCTAAGAAAGCCAACATTCGCGGCCGCGGGGGCGCGGGTTTTCCGATGGGCGTGAAGTGGAGCTTCATGCGTCCGCACCCCACTAAACTGGCGTATCTCGTGATCAATGCCGACGAAGGCGAGCCGGGCACGCACAAGGACCGCACGCTGATGGAGTGGAATCCACACTCCATCGTCGAGGGCTGCATCATCGGTTGCTACGGCATCGGCGCCAACACCGCCTATATTTATATACGCGACGAGTTACATTTATCGAAAGAGCGCATGTGGGGCGCGATCAAAGAAGCGCGCGCGAAGGGGTACTTGGGCAAAACGCCGTTCGGTAAGAACTACCCGGTCGAAGTGTATGTGCACACGGGCGCGGGCGCGTACATCTGCGGCGAAGAAACGTCGTTACTCAATTCGCTCGAAGGGCGCCGAGGTGAGCCACGATTGAAGCCACCCTTCCCCGCGCAGGCGGGTGCCTTTGGGTGCCCAACCACGGTTAATAATCTGGAAACCATCGCGATCGTCCCTGCCGCATTCCTGATGGGGTGCGAGGCCTTCTCAAAACTCTCCTCGCTTCATCATCTGAACGACGGTGGCACACGCCTCTACGGCATCAACGGCCACGTCAAAAAACCAGGCGTTCATGAACTCGCGGTCGGCGTCACACTCCGCGAACTCATCTACGACGTCGCGGGCGGGGTACTCGGCGACAAGCCGCTGATGGGGGTCATCCCCGGCGGCTCATCGACACCGGTCTTGCGTGCCGACGAAGTGGTTCACGCGCCCGACGAGAAGTCGCCGCTCAATCCGTGGCACGGCAAGAGCGTGCTCGACGTCCCACTCGGTGTCGAAACGATGCGCGGCGTTGGCACTATGTTGGGGACGTGTTGCGCCACCGTTATGGCCGAAGGAACCGACCCCCTGCTCGCGTTCCTAAATCTTATGCAGTTCTACCACCACGAGTCCTGCGGACAGTGCACCCCATGTCGCGAAGGATCTGCTTGGCTCGACCGCACCATCCAAAAGATCTTCGACGGCGAAGGCACGATGGAGGACTTGAACCTCCTCAGCGACATTGCCAACAACATCATGGGCAACACTATTTGCGCGTTCGGCGAGGGAACCGCCATGCCCGCTCTCGGGTTCTTGAAGAAGTTCCGTAAGGAATTTGAAGCCTACGTTCGCGGCGAGCGCCGTAAAGGCCAAGCCCGTCTCACGGTGAACTAACTCAGCGGAGCGCTATGACGATCACGCCTTCTTCGGTCTTCATCTATATCTGCGGAATACTGGCCATCGGGGGGGCCGTAGGCGCGGTCAGTGCACGCAATCCAATTCGGGGTGCGATGGGGTTGTTGGTCCTCATCCTCTCGATTGCGGTCCTTTTTCTCTCGCTACACGCTGAGTTCCTCGCGTTTATCCAGCTCATCGTTTACGCGGGCGCCATCATCGTTCTGTTCCTGTTCGTGATGATGCTTCTCGGGCCGAGCGCCAATCCGCCCAGCGACAATCGCGCAATTATCTCGCGGATCATTGGCGCATCCGTCTTCTTTGCAGCCGGTGGCGGGGCGCTATTTGTCATGGTGCGTGCCACCCGCAAAGCAATCGTCGTTCCGCCTGCGTCAAGCGATTTCGGCGGTGTGAACTCGTTCGGTCAGGCGCTGTTTCAAGACGCCGTTGTGCCATTCGAACTCTCCAGCGCCCTTCTTATGGTGGCGGTCATCGGAGCCATCGCCGTCGCAAAAGGCAAACAACCCGAAAGACCCGTGGCGGTCATTTCCTCAACACCGTCAATCAAAGACGCTTCGCAGCCGGCCGAATAGCCCATGCAAACAAAACAGAGCTCGTGATGGATATACCTCTCGAACATTACATCGTCCTTAGTGCCGTTCTCTTCACGATTGGCGGCGTCGGCTTTCTGTCGAGGCGCAACGTTCTGTTTTCATTGCTCAGCATCGAGGTGCTGCTTAACGCCGTAAACCTGTCGCTCGTCGCATTCAACCGCATGCGACCACAAAACCACACCGGACATATCTTCACGTTCTTCATCATCGCGGCAGAGGCCGCGGAAGTAGCAGTAGGCCTTGCGATCGTTCTGGCCCTGTACCGACTCAAGCGCACGGTGCGCATCGACGAAGCAGACCTTCTACGCAACTGACGAGAGACACCATCGATGGACTTTCTCCTCTCGCTCTTTCCTCAAAATGACTTCAGCCTCATTGGGCTGATCCTCGGACTTCCGCTTCTCGGAGCCTTCGTCAACGGCATCTGGGGACGACGCCTCGGCAAGCCCGCAGTCAAGCTGCTCACCCTCAGCGTCATGGCGGGCAGTTTCGTAGCAGCGGTGATTACCTTTCTCACGCTTTATCGAATTGCCGGGGAAAATCACGGCCACCACGTCAAGCTTGAGTGGACCCTGTGGGAGTGGATGCACACGAGCCAGTCGGCGGCTCAATCCGTCCCGATCGAAGTGAAGTTCAGCGTCGATTCGCTCTCGGCAGTCATGATGCTGGTCGTCACCGGCGTTGGTTCGCTTATTCATCTCTACGCCACCTCCTACATGGAAAAGGACGACGGGTACGCGCGATTCTTTTCGTACCTGAATTTGTTCATCTTCTCGATGTTGGTGCTCATTCTCGGCGACAACTTGCCAATCCTGTTCGTCGGTTGGGAAGGCGTCGGGTTGTGCTCGTATTTGCTCATCGGTTTTTGGTACGGCGACAACAAGAACGCGAGTGCTGGCAAGAAGGCGTTCATCGCAAACCGCATCGGCGACTTCGGCCTTCTTTGCGCGATGTTCCTGCTTGTTCACTACTGCGGTTCGCTCGACTGGGACGGCCTTGCCCATCACGCCACGTCTCTCATCCAGGTGAAGACCGAAGGTCGCGTGGCAGTCTTCCCTCTCGGCGGTGGCAAGTACGAAGGATTCTTGACCTTCTTGCAGCCGAAGCACGGGGGTGTTCCGTACACCATCACGATGATGCCAGCGACCGCCGTGGGGCTCTTGCTGCTCCTCGGATGTACGGGAAAGAGCGCGCAGATTCCGCTTTACGTTTGGCTTCCGGACGCAATGGCGGGCCCAACGCCGGTCTCGGCACTCATCCACGCCGCCACCATGGTCACGGCAGGCATCTACCTCGTGTGCCGAATGTGGTTCATTTTTGCGCTCTCGCCATTCACCATGATGACTATCGCCCTCGTGGGTGTCGTCACGGCCTTGCTCGCGGCAAGCATCGCTCTTGTTCAAACAGACATCAAAAAAGTTCTCGCCTACTCCACGGTGAGCCAGCTCG
>JAHFDX010000274.1 GCA_023248785.1 Myxococcales bacterium | reverse complement strand
GACCCCGATCGGCACATCGACAAGTCCCGACGGGTCGACATCTTCGCAAGACGCCTCGACAGAGGGGAGCCCAGGCGAGGCTGTCGCGCGAGGGCAGTCCAAACCTCACGCGATCGCAGTCGACGAGGCGACGGTGTTTTGGCTCAATGAGGGAGAACCGGGTCAGCCCGGCACGTTGATGTCGGCGACAAAGTCCGGTGGGGAAGCGCGCACGCTCGTCGCCGCCATTAACGATCCCCAGCAGATCGCCCTCGACGCCCAGAACGTATACTGGACCGAGGGGGCGGGCGGGCTTAAGCGCATCGCCAAGGGTGGCGGAGCTTCGCAGACGATGGCAACACCAGGCTCAGGAGGTGGAGCTACGGCGCTTGCCCTCGACGCAACGCACGTCTTTTTCATCGACTACCGCGGATTCGGCCAGAGCAAGATCATGAAAATCTCGATCGCGAGCAGTGAGTCTGCCGAGCTGGGCGCAGCGCTCGACCCAGGGCGCATCGCTGTCGACGCGACGTACGTGTATGTTGCGCTGAACCATGGCAATATCCTGCGTGTCGCTAAGGTGGGAACCTCTCCCGTCGAGAACGTGGCGGTCGGAAAGTTCTACACGCCGGCGATGACAGTGGACGGCTCGCTCGTCTACTGGGTTGACTCGTCGCAGAACAAAATCTTGCAGGTGGCGACAAAGGGCGGCGCGATCACGGATGTGGCGACAGGTCTCGCGGGCGTTCAGGACATCCTTGTGCGCAGCGGAAGCGTGTACGGCGTCAACACGGTTGGCGGATTCCCTGGAACGGTGTTCCGCGTCCCTCTCGGCGGAGGCAGCCGGGTCAACATCGCCGAGAATCAGAAAGCGCCTGGTGCCATCGCGTGCGACGGTTTGTACGTGTATTGGACGAACTACAACGGTGACGAGGTCATGCGCGCTCCGATGTGAGAAATCGCTTCCACGGCCGCAGCCGCTACGCAACCCTGCTTCGTACGAAGCTGCTGGCCCGCGCACATCGAAACGGGCCCTCTGGGCTTCTCCCCTGAACGAAACTGGGCTACTCCCGCGAGGGTGACAGACGCTGCCCTTCGTGAGGCCCTGAGCAGGACGCTTGCAGGAACCAATTTTGCGTCCTTAGGCAAGCGCTACGAGGGCAAGGTGCGCGACACGTATACCCGAGACGGTACGCGGTTGCTCATCGCGACCGATCGGATCAGTGCGTTTGACCGGGTGCTTGGAACAATTCCGTGGAAAGGGCAAGTGCTCACGCAACTCGCCGCGTATTGGTTTCGACAGACCACCGAAGTCGCACCAAACCACATGATCGACGTGCCCGATCCATGTGTGATGCGAGTCAAGGATTGCGCGCCGTTTCATGTCGAGTTTGTTGTGCGCGGGTATGCCACCGGCAATACGTCAACGAGCCTGTGGACACACTATGCCCGGGGAGAACGAAACTATGCTGGTTACAAATTGCCCGAAGGACTCAAGAAACATCAACATCTCGAAGCCCCTCTCGTCACGCCGGCCACCAAAGCACCGAAGGGAGAGCACGACGTTACAACCTGCCGTGACGATCTCGTTGCTCGTCGCGCGATTGGAGCCGAAGAGTATGACGCCATCGCCTCGATGGCCCTTTCCCTCTTCGAGCGAGGCCAAGCGATTGCACGTTCCCGAGGTCTTTTGCTCGTCGACACAAAGTACGAATTCGGGCGAACAAGTGACGGCACGATTGTTGTGATCGATGAAATCCACACGCCGGATTCTTCGCGGTATTGGATCGAATCGAGTTACGAATCGAGGCTTGCCCAGGGCCAAGACCCCGAGGGTCTCGACAAAGACTACGTGCGCAACTTCTATCTGTCGCTTGGGTACAAAGGAGATGGTCCGCCCCCCGCCATGACAGACGAAGTGCGCGTCGAAGCCGCGGGGCGGTACATTCAAGCGTACGAGCGCATTACCAACGAAGTGTTTGTTCCCAACGAGGAAGAGCCTATTTCCCGACTCGAGCGCACGCTCGGTGCATGAAAGGCAATGCGATGAAGATCAAATTGTACGTAAGGCTCAAATCAGAGGTGTTGGACGTGCAGGGCGACGCGGTATTGAAGGCCCTGACGAGGTTGGGATTTGAGGGAATCAAGAACGTGCGTGTTGGTAAGCTTGTTGAGCTTGAGGTCGACGACAAACTCGATCGAGCCGACGTGAAGGCCCATGTCGAGAAGATGGCGGACGCGCTGCTCGCTAATCCGGTCATCGAAGATTACGAAGTGATTTTGTAACTTCGACAAATCAAATCGCAATCGGTGTTGGCATAAATAAAAGCACAAAGAGCAAGAGCGTCACAACCGCAAGCGCACGCCTTCCCAGCGTGAGCGGTTCGTCGTTCGTGGGTGGATGTTCGAGCGGTGTTGGATCTCCAAGCACACCCCATTTTGCTTCCATTGCGATCA
The DNA here is from genome assembly GCA_023248785.1 of Myxococcales bacterium. Lineage (GTDB taxonomy): Bacteria > Myxococcota_A > Polyangia > Polyangiales > Polyangiaceae > JAHFDX01. Next base: position 3,272 of record JAHFDX010000274.1, on the reverse strand, counting down.
ACACAATAAGGCCGAAAAACCAGGCCCCCCACAATAAGATGCTCCCTGACTCTCTCCCCCATCCGGCGAGAATCGCGAGCCCTAGTACGGCAAGCAGACGTGTCGTGTTGGGGAGCGGTGGTTTTTTTTCGATCGGCTGGCTTGCGGTTCCAATGGCCCCTTGAACGACGAACCACATGAGCCAAAACATCGAATTCTGAATATGACGGCCTGCCGCATGAAAACCGAAGCCCGAGGAGACATCACGCGCAATGCCCGTGCCTACGCTGGCGACGAAGGCGAGAAGCATGGTGCGGTGCACCCATGGCGCGATGCGGTTTTGGCGTTTGCCAAATAGCGCGTACGCAACGTGTCCGCCGTCCAGTTGGCCGAGCGGAAGCAAGTTGATCATCGTGACGAAGAAACCGGCCCACGCGGCGAACGCAACGGGCGAGAGTTGCAAATCGTTGCCAGGGCCTAAAGGCCCAAGGGCGAGGTGGTCGAGCCATCCACTGAGAAGCGACTCGCCGAGCTGCGCGCCATCGGTCGAGCCCAAGGCGATCACCCGTGAATGCTTGATGCCCCAGATGTACATCGGAACGGCGACGGCCATTCCGGCAAGGGGGCCTGCTGCCCCAATGTCGAAGAGCGAATTCTTGGTCGTGATCCGATCACGCATCCGAATCACGGCGCCCATGGTCCCGAAGGGCGAAAGGAGCGGTAATGGAATGAAGTAGGGAGGCGACGCGGCAACACGGTGGATCTTCGCGGCGAAGAAATGGCCGAATTCGTGCGCGAGCAGGATTGAAAGAAGTGTTGCGGTGAAGAGAACGGAATGGATGGCCTTGGTTCGCAAAGACGGCCCCGGATCGCTCGCAAATCCCGTCAATAGAACGCTAAAAAGCGTAGCCGCGAAAAGGCCGACGCTGACTTGCCAGTCGCGCTTAGAGGGCGTGATGGAGGGTGCGCGCGAGTCTCTCGAGTCGCGTTCGGATGGATGCATCAATGACTCCCAGATCGGTCTCGATACGAATGTCCCCGCGCGCAAGTGATTCGTCGGGGATCACCTCGAGTGCTTCGTGCGTTTCGCCACAATGAATCATTGTCTGCAGGGTGGGCGCATCCAGAGGGTGCGAGCGCACACGCGCACGCCTTGTGCCGCGCACTTCAGCAAGCGCCGCCTCGGCAAGCCGCGTAATCGCAGACGGATCGATGTGAAGTTCATCCATGAGAAGACGTTCTGCGAGAGCAACCGCCGTAGAGATGAGAATACCGTGCTCGAGTTTCGACGCACGGCTGACCTGTTCGGTCAGGCGGATTGCATTCGCAGCGGCAACGGCTTCGGCCAGAGATTGTGCCTTTTCGGTTGCTGTTTGCACCGTGCGTTCAGCCTCCATTTGCGCGTCGGCTTCGATCCGTTCAGCTTCTATTTGCGCGAGCGCCACGATCTCTTTTGCGCGTTCCATCGCCTCAACCACTTCGCGGCGCACGATGCGCGCACCCTTCGGCCCGTCGGGAGTCGTTTGCTCGGCATTGACGATGGAAACGATTCGACCGCGTGTCATCATGGCGTCTGTTCCGACACGTGCGTTCGAAGCAAGACAATGTGCCGCGCAAGCGCGGATACGCGCGCTTTTCGATCGTCGCTTAAACAGAGAGGTAGTCGAGCTTGCAATGCTTGTCTTGGTGCGTCGGCCAACAGAGACAGCGATTCATCTTTCGAAAAGCCGAGCAGCATCGAGGTGCTCACAAATGATTCAGCCCATGTCAGTGTTTGCATTGATACATCCCGTTGACCTCGACGACACGGCCGTCATGGACCAGCTTCTTCAAGTGTGACTTCAAACTGAGTACGGCAAGGGGCCACAGGGCTTGCGACGTATCTGCGTAGGCGGTTTTGACGAGCTCCCATGCGTCGACTCCACCATCGCGAAACTCGGCAAGTGCTTGCATCACCTTCGCCTCCCGCATCATGCGATGAACGATGTATCGCCGAAACAAATCAGCCGGCTCGGTAATTGGGTCGCCGTGCGCAGGTAACGCCAACGTCGCTCCAATGCCCGCAAGTCTGTCAAGCTGTTCAAGATAGATGCGCATGTCGCCGTCGTCCGGTGCGACCAAGATCGTGCCGACGCTTGCTACCATATCGCCCACCACCACCGTGCGGCTTTCGGCGTTCCACAAGCACAAGTGATCCCATGCGTGCCCGGGAGTGTGAAGCACGGTCCATTTCTCTTCGGTCGCTCCTCGAAGGATGATGGAGTCTCCGTCGCTCAGGTGCTTGGCAATGTGCGACTCGCCTTTTTTCGCAAGGAGCTTTGCTGTGAGCTCATGCGTCCACACAGGGAGGTTACACTCGTGCGCGAGCGTCGAAAGACCCCCGATGTGGTCTGCATGGTGATGGGTTGCAAAAATGGCTACGGGAATTTGCCCTCGAGAGGGCATACCGCGAACCCATTCAATCCACACGCGCTGCTCGTCTTCGTACGGTGTTGCGGGTTCAACAAGCAACACCTCACGCGAGCCGAGCGCATACGTGTTCGTATGCGTGGCGGGTGGCAGCGTGGGTGTCTTTACCGGGAAGACTTCGATGCCGCTGGATACGAGCGTAGGACGATTCACCGTTCGACGATCACAGCGATAGATTCGCCTCCGCCGATACAAAGCGTGGCTAGACCGCGTTTTTTGTTGAGGCTTGTCATCGTGTGCACAAGCGTCGTTAATATGCGCGCGCCAGATGCACCAATCGGATGCCCAAGTGCCACGGCACCGCCGCGCACGTTCACCTTTGTAGGATCGAGACCGCAGAGTTGATTGCACACCATGGCGACAACGGCGAATGCTTCGTTGATCTCGAAGAAGTCAATGTCGCTCTTGGAAATTCCCGTGCGTGCGCAGGCGGCCTCGATGGCCTTTGCAGGTGCAGTGGTAAACCAGTCGGGTGCATGGGCTGCGTTCGCGTAGCCAACGATCCGCGCAAGTGGAGTAAGCTTATGGGCCTTCACAGCCGATTCGCTTGCGAGCACAAGCGCGCTCGCGCCGTCGTTGACGGAAGACGCATTGGCGGCGGTGATCGTCCCGTCCTTGGAAAATGCGGGTCGTAGCGCACCGAACTTCGACGGGTCGCCTTTGGACGGGCCTTCGTCCACCTTCACAACTAGAGGATCGCCCTTCTTTTGCACGATGCTGACTGGCTCGATCTCAGAATCAAATACGCCTTCCTTTTGCGCACTGAGCGCTCGGCGGAAACTCTCCTTTGCGTAGTCGTCCTGTGCTTCGCGCGAGAATTTGTA
>JAHFDX010000273.1 GCA_023248785.1 Myxococcales bacterium | reverse complement strand
GAGAGAGAGAGGGCCGGTACCACCATAAAGTGGTAAAGAAAGTGGTATAGACGGCGCAGCGATGACGCCTTCGATGGAAAGGAGTCGAGCCTTTGTTTCAAGCCCACCGTGCGCAGAGAATCCACCCATCTTGCCGCCCGAAGCGACGACACGATGACACGGAACCACGGGAGCATACGGGTTGGTCGCCATCGCCCGGCCCACCGCACGAGCAGCACCTGGTTGGCCAATTTTCTTAGCCAGCTCGCCGTATGTCGACGTTTTCCCGGGCGGAATCAATCGCGCGGCTTCGTAAATTCTGCGAGCACTCTTGGTGAGGGTGGCCATGTCGAGCCGGATGGACGACAGGTCTTGGGACTTTCCTTGAAGATGTTTTCGGATGCGAGCGATCGCGTCGCGCACCTCCTTCGGCGGCGTTCCCGCGGCCATTGGAGCGAATGCCGATAAGCGCGCCACGGTCGCTGCATCCGTAGCCTCTGGAAGTTGAATTCGAACAATCCCGTTCGCTCCCCACGCGATGGCACACCGACCGAGCGGCGTTGAAAACAAGATGAACTTCAAGTTGCGATCCATTAGACGATGCCGCTGTCGGGTCGACAACCGGCTCTCTCTATTGACCCGGCGGAAGTGCGGTCGGTTGGCCAACTTTTAGCGAGCCGCTCCTGAAGACGAAGAACATGGGTGCGTTGTAGAGCAACACCGTCGCATACCCCGGAGCGATTTGAATTTGCGTTTTTGCACGCCCAGCTTTTGAGAAAAAATACTGAAAGTACACTGAGATTTCGTAGTTGCCGGGGGGCAGACTAATCGAAGTCAATCCCCAGCGGGCGCGCTGCTCTTGTCCGTTAATGACAATGCGGGGCGTTACGAAAAAGAGGAACCACTGCAAAAAAAAGAACGAAGCGCGGACATGAAGCTGGCCACCGTATTGGGGGGCCAATTGCTGGGACGGCTGAGACGATTGAGGTTGCATCATCGGCGTTCCTCCTTCGACGGTAGTATCGATTGATCCCAGATCGAGCAAGCAGGAACAATGAAACGCAGCGATCGCTCTATTTTGCGAGCGCGTCCATGAGCGGTGTCGATATGTAGCGCTCTCCAGAGTCGGGCAGCATGACCACAACAAGTTTTCCGGAAAGTTCGGGGCGGGCTGCGACCGCGAGCGCAGCAGCAAGAGCGGCTCCCGAAGAGATGCCTGCCGGAATGCCCTCTTCGCGTGCGAGGCGTCGTGCGTGTTCAAACGCGTCCGCGTCGGTGACTGGAATGATCTCATCGATGACAGAACGATTCAAGATGGGGGGCACGAAGCCTGCGCCGATCCCCTGAATAAGGTGATTCGACGGCTTGCCGCCGGAAAGAACCGCACACCGAGCGGGCTCGACGGCAATTACGCGTACAGAGGGCTTGCGTTCTTTGAGATATTCGCCGACCCCCGTGATGGTTCCGCCGGTGCCAACTCCAGCGACAAACACGTCGACCTCGCCGTTTGTGTCGTTCCAAATTTCCACCGCAGTTGTGCGGCGATGGACGTCGGGATTGGCGGGATTTCGAAATTGGTCGAGGAGGATCGCGCCGGGAGTGCTTTCTGCAATGGCGTGTGCGCGGTCGGTTGCAGCTCTCATGAGCGAGCCGGGTGTCAGTTCAACGTCGGCACCGAGATAGCGAAAGAGTGCAACCCGTTCGCGTGACATGGTCTCGGGCATTGTGAGAATCAAGCGATAGCCGCTTTGCGCGGCAACGAACGCAAGTGCAATTCCGGTGTTCCCGCTGGTCGGCTCAACAAGTGTGGCGCCGGGCGTGAGTTGTCCGCTGGCCTCTGCCGCTTCGATCATCGCAATACCGATGCGATCTTTCACACTGCCAAGGGGGTTTCTTGATTCAATTTTTGCAGCGACGCGTGCAGCGAGCCCAGCTGCGGTTCGTGCAAGAGAAACGAGTGGAGTGTTCCCAACGGTTCGGGCGATGTTCGGCAGGATCATATTGAGTAATCTCCGAGAAATACCCGCGGCGAACGCGCGTCGAGATACACCTGTTCTCCTTCGCTAACGGCCAGGGCGTCGAATTCGTCCCGCGGCATTTCGACGTTCACTTGATCGCCATTTGCAAGCAAGAGAAGCACTTTAACCCTCGAACCCACAACGCGTGCGCGCTCAATGGTGCCGAGGCGAACGTCGCCGTCGTTGGGGGATGTTGCGGCGGTTAGCTTTACATCCTGTGGTTGGACGAACGCGTTGACGCTGTCGCCATCGTTCGCACCACGCGGAGCATCCGCAACGACGGGACCAACCAGGGCACGTCCCGATCGAACATGTCCACGGAGCACGTTGGCTCCGAGAAACGACGCAACCTCGGGCGAAACGGGATTGTCGTACACGTCTTCTGGAGAACCGGTTTGTGCGACCTTTCCCCGTTGCATGATGACCACATGCTGAGAAATTTCGAGCGCTTCATCTTGATCGTGCGTAACGAGCAGCGTTGTGACCCGCGTTTGCTGTTGAAGGCCGTGGAGCCACTCGCGCAACTCTGCGCGAACGCGTGCGTCCAGAGCGCCAAACGGTTCATCAAGGAGGAGCACGTTCGGTTCAATCGCAAGCGCTCGTGCAAATGCAACGCGCTGCCTTTGCCCCCCCGAGAGCTGAGATGGGAGCCTGTCATCATAACCTTGTAGCTGAACGAGCCGCAGAAGGTCGGTCACGCGCTCATTGATCTTGTCGCGTTCGCTTCGCCGTTCGAGAAGGCGACGAAAAAAATCGCGACTCCGAACAGTGAGACCGAACGCAATGTTCTCCCGCACTGTCATGTGCCCGAAGAGTGCGTAGTTCTGAAACACAAGACCGACCCCCCGCCGTTGAATGGGGGTCCGTGCAACGTCGGAACCCGCAATACGCACGACGCCAATATCCGGAGCTTCAAGCCCGGCGATGAGGCGCAACACCGTGGACTTGCCGGCGCCCGAAGGACCGATGATGGATGTAACGCCGAAAGGTGGTGCCTCAAATGTTACGTCAGACACCGCGGGAGTTTCGCTTTTCGTAAACACCTTTGTTACGTTTTCAAGCCGAACGCTCAAGGGTGTGTTCTCCACTCGACATACGTCTTTACGAGCAAGGTACTAAGCGCAAGCAGCGTGAGGAGCGAAGCGACGGCAAACGCTCCGACGAAATTGTACTCGTTGTAGAGAATCTCCGCATGAAGGGGCAGGGTGTTCGTGGTGCCACGGATGTGCCCGGATACGACGGACACAGCTCCAAACTCCCCCATCGCGCGCGCAACCGACAGGATCACTCCGTAGAAGACCGCCCAGCGCACTTTTGGCAAACTAACGCGAAAAAATGTGGTCCATGGCCCGGCGCCAAGCGTGAGAGCGGCTTCCTCTTCGTGGTTTCCTTGGGCCTGCATGAGCGGGAGCACCTCTCTTGCAACGAACGGAAATGTAACAAATATTGTTGCCATTACCATTGCAGGCATAGCGAACACGACCTGAACGCCATGATCCAAAAGCCGCGATCCAAGCCATGATTGGCGTCCAAACAAAAGGACAATGACGAGGCCCGCAACGACGGGGGATACGCTGAATGGCAAATCAATGATCGTGACGAGCAGGCTCTTGCCGGGAAACTTAAATTTGGCAATCAGCCACGCGGCCGCAAGCCCGAACACGAGGTTCATTGGAACCGACCAAGCGACAGTAAGAAGTGTGAGGCGCAAGGCGGAGATCGTGTCGGGTGTGCACAGCGCTTCGAGGTAGGCGCGCGGGCCATTGCGAAATGCAAACGAAAAGACCGCACCGATGGGTACGAGCAAGAACATGGTAAGGAATAACAGCGCTGCGGCGATGAGAAGTCGCCGCACCCACGGCGGGTCTGCCAATGCGGATACGCGGCTCTCTGAGGGCTCTGTGGGCGTCTTCATGCGACGTGCGCCCCCAGTCCCAAACGACGGTTGCTCCATCGTTGAAGCAGGTTGATGCAAAGGAGCAGCACGAACGACGAAACGAGCATGACGACTGCTAACGCGGTCGCGCCTGCGTAATCGTATTGCTCGAGCTTAGTCACAATGAGAAGGGGCGTGATTTCGGTGCGCATGGGCATGTTGCCTGCGATGAAGATCACCGAGCCATACTCTCCAATGGCCCGCGCAAACGAGAGCGCAAAGCCTGTGAGGAGGGCGGGAGTCAAGTTTGGGAGAAGCACGTACAGAAACGTCTGCCAGCGTGTGGCGCCCAGAGTTGCGGCGGCTTCTTCAAGCGCTGGATCGAGCTCTTCAAGAACCGGCTGTACCGCGCGCACAACATACGGAAGGCCGATGAACGTGAGAGCGATTGTGATGCCGACGGGCGTGAAAGCAATTTTGATCCCGAGAGCCTCCAGCGGTGCACCGAAAAGGCCCGTCTTCGAATAAAGCGCCGTGAGCGTGAGTCCTGCGACGGCGGTTGGAAGTGCAAATGGAAGATCCACAAGCGCATCGACGACACGACGGCCAGGAAAGCGATACCGCGCAAGAACCCAGGCGACGAGAAGGCCGAACACCGCGTTCACAAGAGCGGCTGCGAGCGCGACAGAGAACGTGAGCCTTAGCGAAGCGAGCGCCCGGGGGGAGGTCACGGTGGCCCAAAGGGTGCTCCACGGCATGGTGATACCGCGAAATACCAAGGCGCCGAGGGGAAACAGCACGATGGCGCTTGCATAGAAGAGCGTGATGCCAAACGTGAGCCTGTACCCAGGCATGAGATTATTTTTACGAGGGGATACCGAGCTCATTTAGTAGCCGGGCGAAGCATACCCCGCGAGGGATATTAGACGAGAACCGCTTGAGCTCGAGGAATCCGCCGGGTGCGGTTTGCATCTGTGGCGACGGTGTGCGAGACCCCGGCATGGGGCAGCGATTAGGGTTCGTTCACGTTCTGATGAGTTGCCTTCTTGGGGCGTGTTCGGTGGAGTCCGAAGAGGGCTCTAATGAATCCGACTTGCAAACCGAAGCTGCTGCTATCAGCCTGAGCGCGCAGGCGAAGACAGATCTCTACCTCAACTTTCCAGATAGCCCATCAAGCGCACTTGAACGCGCAGCGATCGACGCCAGCAAACGAGGTGTTCTCGTGCGGGTCATCATGCACACGAGTGCCAACTTCGATGCGCTGTGGACAATGCAACAACACCTCGAATCGTACGGCGTCGATGTCGACGTCAAGAACGCTCCGCCAGTAACGGCAGCGCTCGCGATTGCGGATGATACAGTTCTCATAAAGTCTGGACGCACATCGAAGCTTGTTACTGGACCCGACGCTGCGAAGGCGAAAAAGGAATTCAGTTCTCTCATCGACGTAGTTGAACCCGCGCACGTGGGTCGTTTGCTCCCGCCCAACCAGGTGCTTGTCCACCCAATGCCGGAGGCGACGCGCTCTCGCATTGTGGAACTCATCTCATCGGCGGAGCGCACGATCGATCTGGAAATCTACGCTCTTTCGGATCGTCCGGTTGTGCGTGCGCTCAAGGACGCAGCCGCGCGCGGGGTGAACGTACGAGTGATGCTCGAACCGAAGACAGTGGGAGCCTCGAATTACGGCTCCATTTCGAATGAACTCTTGGCCGCCGGGATCGCGGTCACTTCAACACCGCCCAAGTTTGATTCTTCGCACAACGTAGATCACGCAAAGTTCTGCATACTCGACAAGCTCGAACTCATCTTCGGGACAGGGAATCTTGTGCGCAGCGG
>JAHFDX010000272.1 GCA_023248785.1 Myxococcales bacterium | reverse complement strand
TGACGGGAGTCAGTCGAATTGCCGCAGGCGACGACCATGCGTGCGCGATCTTAACCGACGGTTCTATGAAGTGCTGGGGATCCAACAGCTCAGGACAGCTCGGCGACGGAACGACAGACGATCGCCCTTCACCGACAGCGGTCGCTACGATCGCCGGCGGGATCGACGCCATCGCGGGGGAATCGCTGACGTGCGCAGTTCTCACAGGTCCCGCGTTGAAATGCTGGGGGGCGAATGGGTACGGCACCGTCGGCGATGGCACAACCACGTCGCCTCGCAAATTACCGGGCGCCGCAGTGGTGTTGCCAAGTTTTTCCCAAAGCGCGTTTGGTCGCTATCACGTGTGCGCACGCCTGAACGATGAGTCCCTTACGTGTTGGGGAGACAACCGCAAAGGTCAAGTCGGAGACGGAAGCGCCGCGACTATTTTGAGGACGCCTCCGACAACGCCGATCTTGGGTGGTGTTTCCGCAGTCACGGCTGGATACGAACACACCTGTGCACTCCTGAGAGACCAATCGGTGAAGTGTTGGGGTCGCAACGAACTGGGACAACTCGGTGACGGCCTGAAGGTCGAACTACGTGCGCCACCCTCGACCGCGGTGTTGACGGGAGCCATGCAAGTTGCGTCCGGAGGCGGAAATCACACGTGTGCGCGACTCACCGACGGCACGGTGATGTGTTGGGGATACAACTATCATGGGATGCTTGGTAACGGTACGACCGTGGATTCGTCGACGCCGGTCACGGTGAGATTTTAGAAAATTCGCCCAGTCAGGCTGCGCCGAAGCGGCAACCGTTGACACTACCACCACTAAGAATCCCCCCGGTTGCAAGTCGCGCATGGCAGGAACGCGTGGTTTCTCCAATAAGAAGGTACTCTTTGCAGCGTCGCAGCGGATGATCCCGCCACGTACGGGATCGTGGCAAACGATTGCACGCGACTCTTGGCACCGTACGTCCCACGCCCAAAGCGGAACACGCGACTAATTTACGCCCGATGATAAGAAGGAGACGGAATGACCCCTCGCGGACGAGTGCTCATCGTGGACGACGAAGCGAATGCGCGCGCGGCGCTCGGCGAAATCCTGCGCGATGAGGGATATGCGACCGAAACCGCAGCCGACGGCTTCAAAGCACTCGGAAAACTCGAAGAATTTGCCCCCGATGTGGTGTTGACAGACCTGAAGATGCCAGGGCTCGATGGCATTGCGTTCATGGAAAAAGCCCGTGCGGCCAATCCCACCGCCGTTTTCGTGGTGATGACCGCGTTCGGATCGATTTCAAGTGCGGTCGATGCAGTAAAACGCGGAGCAGAAAACTACTTAACGAAGCCTCTCAACCCGGAAGAACTCACCGTCGTCGTCGAGCGCGCATTTGAAAAAGCGAGCCTGCTTCAGGAGATGCATCGCCTGCGCGAGCGGCTTCGAGAACGTAACGCTTTCGGTCACATTATTGGCAGCGATCCGGCCATGACTGCCGTTCTCGACCTTGTGGCGCAAGTAGGGCCGACGCGCGCGAGCGTGCTCATCACAGGCGAAAGTGGCACAGGTAAAGAGCTGATCGCCGAAGCGATTCACATCGCTTCACCTAGAGCGAAGATGCCGTTCGTTCGGCTGCATTGCGCGGCGCTCGCCGAGTCGTTGCTCGAGAGTGAGCTCTTCGGTCACGAGCGTGGCGCCTTCACCGGAGCCGTCGGGCGACGCGAAGGGCGGTTCAAGGCCGCTGATGGAGGAACGCTTCTTCTCGATGAAATTGGCGAAATTCCGCTGGGAACGCAGGTCAAGCTATTGCGTTTCTTGCAGGAGCGAACGTTCGAGCGCGTTGGCGGCAACGAAACACTGAAGGTTGACGTGCGCATCATTGCGGCGACCCACCGCGATCTGAAGCAACTCATCTCGGAAGGCCGTTTCCGGGAAGACCTCTTCTACCGGCTCAACGTGGTCACCGTCGAGCTCCCTCCCCTTCGCGAAAGGCGATCGGACGTCATTCCACTCGCAAGCTTCTTCTTACGGAAGTACAGCGCCGAAAATGGACGCTCGATCGAGACATTTTCGGATGAAGCCGTCGATCGGTTGGTGCGTCATCGATGGCCCGGCAACGTGCGTGAACTGGAGAACGTGATCGAACGTGCGGTGGTTCTCACCAACGGGCCGCGCGTGGAGGCTGCGCAGCTCCCGTCGTCGCTTGTGCCCGAAGCATCGCAAAGTCAGACGCCCTCCATTCCGGGGACGACGCTGCAAGATCTCGAACGGTTTGCGATCCTTCGAACACTTGAAGCGTGTGGCGGCTCGACCTCAAAGGCCGCCATGATTCTTGGAATCTCGTCGCGGAAGATCCAATATAAACTTCACGAGTATTCGGGGGCCACGCCGCTTGCTGCGTCAATCGCGACGTCAACGCGTCTACCTGAGAGTGACGGATGAGCGAGATCGTTCTTTCGGTTGAGAACCTTGCCAAGACCTTCCGCAAGCCATTTTCCCGCAAGAAGGTGGAGGCGGTGCGAAGTGTGTCGTTCGAAGTGGAGCGTGGCGAGGCATTCGGGTTCTTGGGCCCAAACGGCGCCGGCAAGACCACCACGATCAAGATGCTGACGGGACTCATTCGCTCTACCGGCGGCAAAGCCTCTGTCCTCGGCAAAGAAGCGCCTTCACCAGAAGCCATGCGCGACGTCGGATTTCTGCCGGAGAACCCGTACATCTATCCGTATCTCACCCCGCGCGAATTCGTAACCATGTGTGCACACTTAAGCGGCGTACGTCGCAGTGAGGTTACAAAAAGAGTCGAACGCGTGATCGGGCGCGTCGGGATGAGCGAGGCCATTGATCGCGAAGTGCGCAAGTTATCGAAGGGTATGACCCAGCGCGTTGGACTTGCGGCAGCGCTGGTTCACGGACCAAAGTTGCTCATCTTGGACGAACCGATGAGCGGACTTGACCCCGTCGGGCGCCGCGACGTGCGCGATCTCATCCTTGAGGAGAAGCGAGCAGGACACACCGTGTTCTTTTCAACGCACGTGCTGGCCGACGTTGAGACGTTGTGCGATCGCGTGTGCATTCTTCGCCAAGGCGAGGTGGTTGTGAAAGGCAGGCTCACCGAGCTCTTGTCGGAAGACCTTCGCCAGAGCGAGGTATCGCTCGAGAATGCATCGGCGGAATTATTGCGCGAACTTGCCGCGATGGGACACGCGTGTCATTCGACCGGGGCCTTTGCGACCCTTGACGTGGAAGGCGACGATCACGTGCAACGCGTGATCGAAACGGCGTGGAAATTTGGGGCACGCGTGCAATCAGTGATGCCGAAGCGCGAACGGCTTGAGGACTTGTTCGTGCGACGCGCGCTGTAGTCGGAGCCGGACTACGCCCGCTCGTATTCGAACGACGCAGACAGTCCGAAGTGGTCAGACGCAAACCACCGAAGCCCACTCGCGATCGCTGCGAGGGGGCGGTCGAAGAGGCGCTCGACCTTCGTCGGTCTGAACGTCGAGTACTTTTCAGTCGCAGCCCGAAAGAACACATAATCGATGCGCCGCTTCTGACCGAACGGTTCGTGCAGGTGCGCAAGGGTGTTGCCTTCGGGGTGAGGCTCAAACGTGGCGAGATCGGCCTGTGCACCCAAATCTGTGAACCCCAAAAGCGCGCTCGACAAAGTCTGGTATTCGCCATCGCTTCGGGCCGCTCTCAAACCGTCGATGTTAAAATCGCCGCAAACAATTGCAGGACGATCGGGTGCACCGATATCTCTCAGCAACGTCGTGAGTTCGCGCAGCTGCTCTTTGCGAACCTGTACGGCACCCCTATCGTCCCCGGCTTGCAGGTGCGTGTTAACGACATCCACAATGAGTCCACCTTCGAGATGAACTTGTGCGTGCAGCGTTCCCTTTCGCGCAAGTGTGTCCCAGCCTGAGCCACTCGATCGGTAGTGGTACACGTTTGGATTTACGAGTTTCGAGCGCGACGCAATTCCGAGCCCCGATCCGCGAAACGCGGCCGGCCACAAACTCGGCCAGTTGTGATCGCGAAAGCGAGAAATGAACGTTCCTTCGCCTAAACGATCAAAAAATCTCTGCGCATCGTGGCTCAACAGCTCCTGCACGCAGAGCACGTGCGTTTCGGCACACACGCCGCGCACATCTTTGTGCTCGAGACGCTTTGCAGCCGGAGCTCGAAACGAAAGGATCGCATCGAGCACCTTTTGCGCCATACCAAAACAATTCCACGATCGAAGGCGGAACTGCAGCATTCCTTAAAAGCATGATGTACGCCCCGCACCCGCGGCAAGGCTAGGACCCGCACACACTACCTTTCGCGGCTACCAACTCGGGTGATGTAGGTGCGTTTGATGGGCTCTGGATGGATTCCGGAGGGGCCTAGCTGATGCTCTGCAAACTCCTTAATTCGCCTTAACTCAGACCGTAATCCGATACGCGATGGTCAACTCAAGGAACAAGCTGTCGGTCTTGCTTGTCGCTGCGGTATGCGGCTGCGGTGGCATTCCTGGGGCCAACCTCGCTCCAAGCGACGCGCGCAGCGTTCGATCCGCACCCAAGGACCCAAACAAGTGCATTGTCGCGGCCACCCATCGAGAACCGCTTGTTACAGAATGGTCGGCTTCTTCAAAAGCCCGCCTCGAAATTCTGCTTACGGCAACGCTCACCGACACTGACCGATACGCCGTTGCGGTCGAGTACACCGGATGCGAACTGCGTATCGTCGACACGTGCCGTCCGAAGGGTTCGTACGATTGGTCAAAGTCGACGCTTAGCCGCGACACAGTCGAGATCAACGACGCGGATGACTTGTACGCAAAATTGCCTCTTGGCGCTGTACAGCTCGAAGGCGCACTAAAACGTTCGGGGCGATTGAGCATCCAAACCACGGTGGCGGGCCAAATCATTTTGAAACGCACATCGATCGATTTCAATGCGTTGGTGGATGAGCCGAGCTGTGCCGAGGCAACGCATATCATCGAGGCCGTGAGCATTGGTGCTTTCAAGATGGTGGAAGGCGGACGAGGTCAAGCATCCGCGGGCGGAGGAGTTACTGGCATTGCACACGCAGGCGCGTCGACGTCCCGCAACGAACAGGTAATGCGCGAAGCAGGTGAGGATGGTGAGTGCCACCACGCTACGAAGGGCGAGCCCCATGCGAGCTGTCGTTCGCCGCTCCAACTCTTTCTCCTACCGATTCCACATCGCGCCGAGAGAATCACGCTCAAGCCGACACCCACATTGCCAGATGCTCCGACTCCGGTGAGTCCACCGCCTGCAACTCGACCCTCGGAACCAGTGGCTGTCGAGAACCCACCTTCCTCGATTCAAAAGCCCACACCGAAGACTTCGACGCTTCGCACGCTGAGCTACATCTTTGGCGGTTGCGCAATCGCGGGGCTCGGCGGCGGCGCAGTGTCCCTCGGTGTTAGCGGCGGAATCGAAAATACGATTCGCAATGGACGCTATGCCACGCTCGAGGACATGACGAGCGCGCAGAGCACCATGTCGACCACGCGCGCTCTTGGCGCAGGAGGACTGATCTCGGGCGGCATTCTCTTGGGTCTTGCAGTGCCACTCTTCATTTTCGGAGGAAAATGAAGAGTGGCATTTGGCTCGTCGCACTTGCTGGACTCCTCGCGTCGTGCACCGCGCCAACGTTCGAGGAGATGGCGCCCTTTCCATGCACTACCAACGGCCAATGCCCCGTGGGCTTGGAGTGCGT
>JAHFDX010000005.1 GCA_023248785.1 Myxococcales bacterium | reverse complement strand
TGCCTTTGCAGCTGTTGGCCCCTTGGCACTTGATGGTGGGGTCCGCACTCGTGGTTGCGACGGCAGGACTGGTCCCACACGCCTCTGCGCAGAGCGCTGATGCGATCAGCGCAGCAAAGGCGCTCCCTACTCGAATATCCATGTCGCGCCTCCGGCGTTGGGTCGAAAATGGCCCTGGAGTCGAGAGTACGCCAGTCGCGACCACCTTTCAAATGGTACGAGCTGGCTGAGCTGGCTCGAAGGCTTCTTCCTAACCAGCACCGGCGTGATCGAACTTGCGGAGATGTCGGCGAGGTAGAAGTCGGCAGCACCATTGGTATCTTTGGTGTCGAGTGCCGCCGTGGTTACAAAGGACACCCACCGTCCATCATCTGAAATCGTCGCGTCGTACGGCGCCTCCTGGTTCGCGATTGTCCTCGTCGTCTTGAGACCGAGTCCATCCCGTCCACGTAGTCGGGTACAAGACGGGCACAACTTGAGCAACTCTCCAGATTCAGCTCAGAGGGTCTGCAGATACGCGGTGAGAGCCAACCGTTCTGCTTCCCGTAGCCTAAGGCCGTATGGATGGCCTGAAACCGCCCCCGGGCCAAGGCGCCCGCCCTCATACGTGGACGTCGTCCGCGCCGGATCGAACATGGCATCGAGACCCGGCAGCGACGCATCGTGAAGCAACGGCCCGCGCGTTGCCACCCCTCGGAGCGATGGGACGCGGTACGTGCCGGTACCGCGGTCGGGGGACAAGCCGATGTAGGAATTGGTGCCCACGACGTGCAAGGGTACCGGGGCTCCCGTGAATGCTGGTGGCACGTGGCAGCTCGCGCAGTTTTCATGAAAGACGTTGGCACCATGAAGTTCGACCTCGGTCTGTGGCGGGACAGTCGGTAGCTCTGACGCAAGCGACGCTAGGTACGCGGCGAGGCCTAGCGCAATGATGCGCGGTGGGCGCACAAGTTGATGGTGGGAAGTCACAATGAGTGTCTCAAGGCGGATGGCGAGAGCCGTTCGGTCGCGCACTGCGACGGTCGCATCTGCGTGAAGATGTGTGAGCCAGCGCGTCGGACGAACATCGGCGATGCGCACCGGCTCCAGGCCCTCTGACGTGCTCACATCGACGCGACCGGGCCCCCAGTCGAGCCAGCGCGCGGCTGCTATCGAATCGGGGCTCGCCGCAGCGTCCACGGCGAGTCTTCCGAGATTCAAGAGGTCGTTGCCGACGCCTATCACGAGCTTGCCCCCACGGTACGCCGAATGGCAGGTCGCACATGTATAGGCAAAGATGCGGTCGCCGTTGGCAGTCTCCGCTCGCACGAGCCCGCCGGCGCCTCGCTTCTCATCGATCCAAAAGCCGTAGCGCGCGAAGGTATCGCGTGAGACCGTCGCGGTCTCTGCCGAGAGAGAGGTCTGCACGGGGTAGCGAAAGAAGGCCTCCTCGCCAAGCGCTACAAGCGAGGCTTCATCCCCATCCAGCGCGGCCGCGTCGATGGCTACGGGGCGCGCGCCGGCACCTAGCGGAGCCTCCGCTTTCGCCCCCTCCGGCGTGTCGAGCTCACCGGCGCGGACCCCCTCAACGCGCGGGTTCCATTCCGGCAGGCGAGACCAATCCTCCGCGTCCCCGGTATCGTAGTGTGAAATGCGGAGCTGCGAGTATCCGTTGGCCGTGTTGACCAGCGAAGCGACGAGCGCCGCGCGACGGAAGTGCGCATCAGAGAGATAGGGGTCAGGCGCTCGCCTTGTCCCCGCGCACGCCACCGCGAAAGCGGTGACCACGATGATAAATACTGGAGCGTCGACACGTGGGCATGGCGGCAATTGTCACCCCGAACAGTGGCTATGGGCGCAAACCCACTTGGAAACGGTTGGCTCCCATGCGCAGTAGCCGGTGCCCCCATCATTGCACTCCGCGTCGTTCGTGCATTCATCCTTCGTGCACTGGTCCGCAGGCCGGTGGCAAAAGTAGCCAACGAAGCCGTCGTATGGTCCGCAGCTCGTATCGAACGAGGGGGAGCAGAAGCCGCCGGGTCCGCAGTCGGTGTCGGTTTGGCAATTAGATGGCAAGCACTTGTTTGCGTCTCTTCCACCCGGATTCCTCCCGGTATTGTCGTCTGCACCGCACTCACAGACTTTCCCGGTGCCGCACTGGGAGTCGGTGGCGCATGCGTCGGATGTGCAAGAAGGGAATCCGCGGTGACCGCTCGGTGTGCAACGCGGGTTGGTGCCCGTGGTGCACTGAGAATCGCTCGTGCACCCTCCCGAGAGCCCGGCATCGGGGGCTCCCGGCTCGTTGAGCCCGGGAGGGCGAGTGGTCGAGCATGATGTCGCCGCCGGACGGTGCGCAGTCGGGATTGGGGGAGTGCACGCCGCGCCAGGAGCCGGACCATCGGGGGCGGGACCGCCGTCGGTCGGCGTTGCAGAAACGGCCCCACAATGAGCGGCGCCGAGAATGGTGAGAAGCCCGCCGACGGCGACGAGCGAGGACTTCGAAAGTGTGCGCATGGCGAAAACCTCCCGTTTAGCGGTTGCCGTGTAGGCACCCGCCATGCCACGACGTGGCGCGATAGAGAAACGCAGCAATCCAGGTGGGCCTCGCACCCGGAAGCACGAGATCGTGAGGATCTTGCGATCCCCAAGGTGTGCCAGTGGCACAACACCACCGCGCCCCAACCGGCGGACAAAGCTGGGTGCGCAGTTGGCAACGACACGCTTTGCGGGCCGGACACACCAGCCCCGCTGTGGCTGTCTCCCGTTTGCCGGCTTCGTAGGTACCGCTCCACTCGCTCTTTCCGCACTGTTGGCGTTGTGCTCATCGCCACGCACCTTATGGCGCGTCGGCACGCCCCGTCGGGGTGTGGTTCGCCGGACGGTTACTTGAGACTGAAGGAACGGGGCCTCCGATCATGGGCATCGAGTCGCCAATACGAACTTCAACATGATGACCACCATTTCCGCCGCGGTCCCGGTGAGTCTGTGCTGCGCCAAATGCGTGCTTCACGAAACCCAGCAACCCATCGAGATCGGGCGTGGGGAGGCAAGGCGTGACACAGTGAAATCCTTCTCGAGTCGTCATAGCTCTCTCTCAGGGCTGGCTGACGGCGCCGAAGTACCCATTGTCCACTACGTTGCTTCGCCGTCCGGACTGGCAATTACGACGAGATATCCGTCGAGATCGCGAATCCACATCTCCCGATGCCTCGGCCCCTGATTGACGTGTGGCTCTTCGACTACTTCGGCGCCTAGCGCCCGAGCCCTACTGGTCACGGCATCGAAGTCGTCAACCTCAAACCAGAGCAAGACCCCGTGTCCATGCGGCCCTGCGTCTGCATTCACAAGGTTCGGGTGGTCCTCCTCATCCCAGCGATGGAGTTGGAGGATCAGGTGACCGTTGCAGAGGAGCCGATCATAGACATCGTCATGATCGCTCCCCCCGCCCAGGTTCTCGATACCAAGGAGGCGCTGATACCAATGACTGCTCTCTTCTACGTTCCTAACAGCGATCAGGGGCTGTGCTCGAACGTGACCCGGAGGTTTCACCTTCGCGTTGGTCTTCATGCGCCCTCCATCGCCGCAGTGAAGCGCTTCTGCATCACCTCGGGCGAGACGTCTTCGAGGTGGTGTCCGATGTTCCAGCGGTGACCGAAGGGATCGCGCACTGTTCCGGATCGCTCGCCATAGAACTGATCTTGGGGCTTCTGAAGAATGTCGGCGCCTTCTGCAACCGACCGACGGATGAACTCGTCCGCATCATCAACATGCAGGTGGATCGTCACGGGTGTGCCGCCAAGCGTTTGCGGCCCGTTGAGGCCATATTCGGGGAACTCGTCGGCCAGCATCAGCGTGATGCCGTCGAAATCGAGCTGAGCATGTCCGATGCGCCCGCTCGGATCGACGAGACGAAACTTCTCCTTTGCCCCGAACGCTCGCGTGTAAAATTCGATGGCCTTGGCAGCGTTCTTCACGCCGAGGTACGCGAACAGCTCATGAACCTTCATTGGGTGCTCCTTCTCCTTTTGCAACGATGCGGCAACTCTGCCTTCGAGCGTCGCCCGGGTCTTGAACGAATTTGACCCTCCGGCGCTTTTAGGTGGTGGATCGAATCGGGACGTGACGTGTCCAGGCCGGGGAAACCTCTCGATATCGACCCGGCGTAATTCCTGCGAACTCCCTGAATTCCCGATTGAAATGCGCCTGGTCGCTGTAGCCGGCGGCCAGAGCCAAGTCGGCCCAGGATGCCGTCCGATCCACCCCAATGCGGTCGAGCGCAGTATGAAACCGAAGGACCCGGCAGTGCAGCTTTGGGGTTAGCCCCACCTCGCGACGGAAGAGAGCGATAAAGCGTCTGTGGCTATAGCCGGTCTCGCCAACCACCTCGCCCACGTCGGCGTTCATCGCGAGGCGTCCGAGTGCGTGCGCAACCACGGGATGCAGAGCACGAACTCTGGGGAGCCGCGCCGCAAGAAGTGACTCGAAGATATCGAGCTGTCGCTCGGCACTGTTTGCCTCAAGTAGACGTTCACGAGCTTCGACTGCACTTGGCCCCCATAGGTCAACCAAGGCGGTGTGGCTTCCGGCTAGCTCGTCAGCCGGCACGCCCAGCAGCACTTCGGAAGCGCCTGGGCGGAGTTCGGCCCCCACGGACCGAGTTGGCTTCGAAATGTCACGCATGTACGGAGCGGCACAAGCCCCGCCGACGACGGCGTGGTGGATGGTGCGTCCGACCGAATCGTTGACGCTGTCGAAGAGACGAAGCGGGTCGTCGGATAGCCGAAAGACGAGGTGCATTGCACCCGTCGGGAGTACAAGCTCGCGAGCCGCCCCCTCTGCACCCGGCGTAACCATCGCGCCACTGGCCCAGAGTGTCTTCACGAAGGGACGGAGTTCTGGCCGAGGAACGCGATGGACCAGCATTGGACGGCATGAGTGTCTCTTGCGACGCCGTTTGTCAAATGGACTCTGTTTCTCTGCCAGAGCCTCCCGCAAACTTTCCTTTGCAGGACGATCCACGCCACCGATGCCGTCGTCGTGATCTCGGACGTCGCGTTATCGTGTAGGCACTTCGGGGGCGTACGTCTTGCCGTTGAAGGCGTAAGCGGACTACCTGTCCCATGAACGGGTAGCTGTACGTGTCAACGTCGCGTACGCCGTTGTGTTTCGTCTTTGCGAAGCCGGCTTGGTAACCGTCCACAAATCCAACGAGGCGAAGGCAGTTGCCGTCGCGCACGAAGACAAACCATCGCCAATAGTCGACCGAGGTGTAATTGAGCACAACATCCGCACGGCCGTCGTTGACATCCCAGTCACCGAGAAAGCTCGGCCCAAGGTCGAGATTTCCGATGGGACCCTGCTTCTGCAAGGCGAGCGATAGATCGTAAGGCGTGGTCGCGCAGCCGCCTGCAGGTGACCAATCGCTCGGCTCCCTGAGCCCCTCGTTGCGATGTCGCGCTCGGTGGAAGCAGCGATTTGAATGTTCGCTTGTCAACGCATTTGCAGAGGGCGATCGCAAGCGTTACGGCGGCGCCAAGGTTGCAAAGTGATCGCAGCGCGGACCGTCGACGTGCGAGGTGTCGGATCATTATTGCGCTCTCGTTGCGTCTACTACTTCTTCGGGCTCTTCGAGGATGCGCGTTGGGTCCGAGCCGCGGAGTTGGCGTCCACTGCGGACCGGATCAATTTCTTGAAGGCGGCCTCGTGAAGCTTCTCGCCTTCGCGAATGTCGATGGCTCGACGCGTGTTCCCCTCGAGACTGGAGTTGAACAGCTTGCGGGGGTCCTCGAGAGAGGCGCCCCGGGCGAAGGTGAGCTTCACGACTTGCTTGTACGACTCCCCCGTGCAGACGATGCCGTCATGGGACCAGACAGGGGTCCCCATCCACTTCCATTCCTCCTGGATCTCGGGGTCCGCGTCGTGGATGAGCTGGCGCACCCGGGCGAGCGTCACGCCCCGCCAGTCCCCAAGCTCCTGGATCCTCTTCGTGATGTTCTTCGAAGCGGCCGCACTGTTCGGCGCACGTTTCGCTGTCACAGCGTGCAGAATACCTGTCGGGCGACGATCCTGTCCAGGACCCGCAACTCCTCGGGGCTGGCTCATTTCTCGAGGCGATAAACGCCGCAACATTTTATCATGAAGGTGGATTAGGTGCGTTGTCGTGCAAGCGCTTGAAAGGACACTCGATTACGCAACGGCGCCGCTTTTCATTGCCGCCTCGATTGCGGCAACGCGCGTCCTTCAGGTCATGCATGTTGAAGGTTGGCTATGGACGGCTCTTGTTCTCGGTCCCCTTTTTGTTCTCGCAGCCGCGATCGAGCGCGTTCGGCCTGAGCGTGAAGAGTACCTACGCCTTGATCAACCGCTTGCAACGGAAGCGGCTCACTTCCTTTTGAACTATCAGCTTGGATATGCGCTTTCGCTGGGGGCATTGGCTCTTGTTCGCGCGTGGATGCAGGCTCACGTCAACGCGTCGATGTGGCCAGTTGCATGGCCTCTTGCGGTTCAAGTCGTGATCGCGGTCGGGCTTTCGGAGGGCGCGGGTTACTGGCAGCACCGGCTCTTTCACCGCATTCCTTCGCTTTGGCGATTTCATGAACTTCACCATAGCGGCGGCCGACTCAATGTTTCGAGATCACTTCGTTTCCATGGCGTCGACATCGGTGCGGGAACGTTCTTGAGTGTCCTGCCGCTCGTCCTGCTTCGCGCGCCCGAAGACATCGTGTTGTGGGTGGTCGTGCTGTCCGGTGCTCTTGGGATCGTTCAACACGCGAACATGCGAATGCGAACGCCCGCGTGGCTCGACCGCTTCTTCTGTACGCCGGCGGTGCATCGCCATCATCATTCGCGAAACGTGAGCGAGAGCAATCGAAACTTCGGCACGACGGTCATGCTTTTCGATGTGCTGTTCGGGAGTTATGAGCCACCGAAGGCAGAGGGTCCCGCAGCGATGGGTATTGAAGGCGACACGATGCCGCGTGGATTCTGGAAGCAGGTCGTCAGGCCGTTTCAGCGATAGCTTGCGGTCGACCCGTTTTTGCCTCCCATGGAAAGACATCGTTGAGCCAACACATGTGCGGGCTCAACGATGCCGAGTTGTCCACTCAATCGGAGGTCGAGGAATCCCTCTCACCGAGCCGGAAGTCGCAGCTCCCAGAACCCTGCGCCGGAAACAGCCAAGAGAAATCGGGTGCTGTCGGTCGGGTGGGCGGCAACGGTTTTGACGTTTCGCGGAACGGACGACGATGTCAGGAAGGTCCAGGTGGCGCCCGAGTCGCGGCTCACCATGACGCCATAGTTGGACTGGTAGTTGCCCTGCGACGTGTAGCTGTCCGTGTTGTTCGTAGCGACAGCCACGATCGTTGTTGGGTCTGCCGGCGAAACCGAGAGGGCTGCCGCGTGGAAGAATTGCGTGTCGCCGGATGCATTGAGCTTTGTCCAGGTGGATGAGACGCCTGGATAGAACGAATACACTCCGCCACCCTCTTCACCGCCGCATTCCGTGGCAGCGGTCGAGCTGTAGTACTTGCCGCCCCACTTGCCCCATCCGCTGCTGCAAAATGTACTCGCTGCCACGAGCAGTCGGGTCATGGTGCTCGACGTGCTGCCAACGCTCGCGGAATAGACGACCAAGTCGTTGAGTGCCGGCGTTTGAGTCGGCGCATACGATGTGCACGCGCCGGTGGTGTCGCAAAGCTGGTAACTCGTTGCGGACGATGCGTAGGTCGTGAGCGTGCTCTCTGCTGCAGCGGTGTTGTCTGTCGTTGGGTACGTGATGTCCGTCCACGCCGAAGGCCCGCTGCCCGTGAGTGAAACTTGAAACACGCGCCCCGCGAGGACGTACATCGTGTTCGTATTATTGGGGTCAAAGAGCATCGCGGCAGGCGTCTGACCTTGGATTCTTCCCATGGCGTGGCGTGCCCATGTGGCGCCTGCGTCGCGCGACTCGTAGAAGTCGAAGTAGCTCGCTGCGCTTGTTGTGGTGCCCGACGTGACAATGGGCCTAAATGCTACGATGACGTGTCTGCCATCCGTTGGGTCGACGGCCACGCGTTGTACGCCACCGGTGGGGAGTTCGCTCGTCCCGCGATTGCACACGTACGTGCATGAGTTCTGAGCGCCGTTGTTGGCAGGGTACTTTCGAATGCAATCGGTTTCGCCCGTGGCGAGCTCCCACTGCCAGCTGGTTGTCTCAACCACGCTGTATTTCGCCCGCTTGGCACGGATCAAGGACCCATCCAGCGCGTCGTAGTTCGACGCCGCAACGTACATGTAACGGTAGTCCCCGTACTCGCCTGCAGCGATGTGAAAGCCGTATGAATTGTAACGTTGGGCGGTACTTTCTACGATGGTGCCTACGTCGGACGAATTCAGGTTGCCGTCGCCATCGGAATCAACCTCCGAAGGCTGGTGTCCATTTTGCGTGTGGTAGCGCGATAGGCAATACCCGCCGTAGTCGTCGAGGCCTGCCTTAAAGTTCGCGTCGGCCGGAGCGCCGGTGCTGTCCCAGGCGAAGGTGTCGTAGCTGATGTCGAGGCCCGCGTAGTGTGCGCGCGTGTTCGGCTCTACGGGATCGTACATCGTCCAATATCCCCCCTTGCCGGCGTAGCCGCGTCCCGCGTAGGCAAGCGTGCCGCCGAGTCGGACACTCGTGCCGCTGCCCGTCGTGGTGAGTTGCCCGACATCGATCCCGAGCTTGAATGGCTTCCCATTACCCATGATCCAGATCGAATTCGAGCTGGGATCGAGCAAGACGTTTTCCAGTTGGTAGATGCTCCTTTGATCACGCGCCCAAACGGTAGCGTCCCACGTGGTAGGGGCACCGGTTCGTGTCGAGGCCGAGTCGCTGAGGTTTTGGAATGAAAGACCTGCGCCGACCGACGACTCTTCCGCGTAGTAGATCCCGAAGCCGAAGTCGACACCGACGACAGCATTGACGCGCGTGCCATCGGACTTCGTAATCCAAGCCTGTTGGACGCCCGTGATAGTCCCGTAGATGGTGTTGCCACTCACGCTCGACGCGCACGAGTCGCACGTAGCGGCCAGCATGTTCCTGCGCGAAAGGAGCTTGTAGCGGAGGTCGGAATACGAAGCTGGCGAAGCCGAGAGCTCCGTCAAGGTGACCGCTCCACCCGAGGAGACTTCGCCGCGGAAGAGGCCATCGGTGCCCGCTGCCACGTAGAAGTAGCGCGCCACGTTGTAACCCAGAGAGGAGCGACGCGTCGACGATGAGTCGACAACAACTTGCCGAACGTCGAGATGCCCGCCGGTCGTAGGGTGCGGGATTTCGGTGAACGAAAATGACCCGCTGCCGGCGCTTGTTTCGACTCCGCGATACAGCCCACCGAAGCGCCAGAGATCGTTGCTCGCGTATCCGGCATACAGAACCGCGCGCCCCGACGACGTGTTTACGCTGATCGGATCCATCGCAGTGCTCGTCCCGATGCCGTGTTGCTCTTCCTCACGGCACGGTGTGGCGCTGTCGCACGTTGCGTCCACGGATCCCGCCACCTGGTGATCGCCTTGCGTGAAGTTGCACGAGCCACTGACTTTCGCGTAGCAATCGCGTGAGTCGGTAGTGCCTTGGTCGGGCGCATATTCGTAAAACATTGTTTCGTAGTCGGTGCCTTCGCTCGAGGCGTTGTCGTAGTAGACCGGCGCCTTGTGAATATTGGTCCACGTCGTACCCGTCGTCGTGACATCGCCGCGGTACAGGCCCCAATGGTAACTAAGAAAGTACACTTTGGAGCTCGCCGACACTCCGCCCATCGAGACGGTGCTTCGTTTGTCGAATGCAAAACGCGTATTGTTGGCTTGCTGCCTGCTGCCTACCGTTCCGGTGCTCTGTTCGGTGATGTAGCGACCTAAGAGCGGAGGGCACCCGAGCTGAAAGTGCGTCGGCGCATTCGTGCTTGTGACGCGCGTTGCCGACGAAGCGCCGTCGGTCGATCGATAGACAGCGCCGAGTTGCAGGCCCGTTCGGTAGTGCACCTGAGTCTCATTGTCGCCACTCTGCAAAAGGCCACCGCAGAAGTACACGGTTCGCGCATCGGCGGGATCCGCTCCTGCTCCGCCGATGCCTTCACCGGCCCAGTTTTCGCCGTTCATGCTCTCGAAGCCGAAGAAGTGATTCCAGGCCGTTCCACTCGCAGAACCCGCCGTAGAGGTGGAGACGTCGAGGGAGTCAAAGCCCGTGTCGCTGAGGGCAATGACTTTTTTCGTCGTGCCGCTGCTGTTGGTTGTGCGTATCCACGTCGGCATTCCCGACGACATGAAGTACGGGAGTTGGAGCAGCGATGAACCGCTCGCAAGACTGGTGTTCGCGTTGACCCACGAGCTTGTGGAGCTCGATGAGGATGCGTCGGACGATGCATCGGAGGATGCGTCAGACGATGCGTCGGAGGATCCGTCGCGTGCACCGCCATCTCGTGTACTACCTGAGTCGGATGTGCTGGAAGCGGACGCTTGGCTGCCGACGAGTTCGGGCGCTTCCGAGCATCCGGTAAGACGGACAAAGTTGCAAAGGAGGAAAACGCGTTGGGGGAGGGACATGAGGCCAACTTCGCACGAGGCGTGCCATGCCAGCTCGACCATGAAATGTCCCGTATAATGTTACATATTCGGCGCAAAGGCCCGTTGCGAATTGGGGCCTCCACGCCGGACGTCCGGATGTCCAGCAACCTGCGAGAGCTTAAGAGCGTCCTCGTAGAGCAGGCCGAAATTGGAGCATGCGGGTTGTTGCCCTGTATCGCACCCAATTCTCTTCTTTGGAAAGGGCATGTACCGTAACGTTTGACGTACAGAGCGCCAGAGCGACTACGTTCGCTCCTGTGCGAATTCAAGGAGATGCGATGCGGTACGCGTTCATGTTTGTTGGGCTTGGGGGCCTAACCGCGTTTGGCCTCTACGCCTGCGGGACTGCGGGCCCTTCACTCAAGAGCGACGACGCTGACAGCGGCACCGAAGCGGGTTTCGAACCGGACACCGGGATGAAAGACAGCGGCGCGGACGCGGGCATGGGTGACGGGACATCGTGCGCAAAGGCCATCGCCGTGGACCTTGGAATCGAAACCAAGGGTGCCCTCGATACGAGCGGAAAAGTGATTTTCTATTCGATTAAGGTCACCGCGGGCGACTTTCTATCTCTCACGGCTGCAACGGCAGCAACACAAACTACCGTTGCTGGCGAAGTCGTCGACACCGCGATCTCCCTTTACGATTCCACGGGCGCCAAGCTTCTCGCCAACGACGACGACGCGTTTCCGCGCTACACGTCCGACGCCATGTTCTTCTACCGGGCACCCGAAACCGGAACGCTCTGCGTGCGGGTGACCGACTTTGATACGTGGAAGGGTGATTCACCTAAGGTGGCGACCGATCCAAACTTCAAGTTCTCTGCCTCGATCCTGAACCCCGAAGCCGACAACGTGACCTTGGACAAGGAGTCGAACGATACGCTGGCGACATCTCAGGTCAGCAAGCTCAAGGGGTTCGGCAAGGGCTATGAACGCGGTGGCTACCAGATTCTCGCGGGCGGCTTGAGCAGCGCTTCGGATGTCGACGTCTATAAGTTCACGGTGCCGACCGGTGCGAGAATGATGAAAATTCCCATACCCCCGATCGGCGCTCCGCTCGCGGCGGGTCAACCGAGCTACGGCTCGACGATGGCGCGCTTCACGGCAATTGTGAAACAAGCGGGTGGGACGATCGTGGCGGAGTTGGCGCCACCCGCTGGCCAGGTGGAAAGCATGCCGGAGGCGCTCTACACGCCAGTCGGTCTGGGCGAGTACTACCTCGGGATAAGCCGCCCGACCGAAGTCACTGCCGGGACGAACGACTTCTACGCAACGACCGTTTATTTTTTCGAGACGAGCAGCCCGCCCGAACTCGAGATCACGGCCGGCCACTCGAACGATACGCTAGTAGCTGCCGAAGCGCTCACGATGACCGCCGACACGTCGAACGCCAAGGTCAAGCGCGGCTACATTCTCGGCTACCTTCCTGCGGGCGATGTAGCTGACAACTTCTCGTTCGTGGTAGGCGCGGGCGATGCTGTCGAGATGGGCTGCGGGGCCGGCCGCGAGGGCTCCGGTCTCCAGTCCTTCAAGATGGAGGTGTTTGTTGGCGGGAGCTCGAAGCAATCCGAGACCGAAACGGCAGCGCAAGATCTTTGGTGGTCGTCCGCTGCCACGGGGGCCGCTAAGTCCCCAACAAAGCCCGGTATCAAGGTCTCGGCGTCGGGAACGGCCGTGCTTCAACTCACGGCGGCAGGGCGCTCGACGACGAACACGGGGACGTATTATGAGTGTGGTGTCCACGTCACCTCGCCCTGAACCGCGAACGCCGATGAACAGCAGCACTGCGGCGGATCAGAGTAGCTCGCGGTCACCTGCCCGCACGGCGCCATTTCGACGACGCGCGTATGACAGTACCTTTGAGTCCATGGATCTGGGGAACCGCGACATCGCACCAACGAGCGTAAGGACAAGCCATTTTCTCGGTTGGGTTTCGAAGCTTGTTCACGACCATCGCTCTAAGTTGATCGCAATTGCAAGAAGCGAGGGTCTAGCTGCGGACGATGCGCTCGATTGTGCGCAAGAAGCATTTCAGAGTTTCCTCTGCCTGCCGCAGGCTCGGTTACTCGTAGATCTGCCGGATGACTCCGTAAAAATCCTAACGGTGCTCGCGCGCAACTTGGCGCGCAATGGCAGGCGAAAACACCATCGAGCGAGGCCACACGATTCGAGCGAAGTCACGCTCGAGGCCATTGTGGCAGACGATGCAACTGCCGACGATGTAGTGGCTCGCGCTGAGGAGTACGCGACAATGGTTGGGTGCCTCCACACGTTGAGTGAGATCCAGCGAGCAGTGGTCACGCTTCGTCTTGTTGACGACGTTGCAGGTGAAGACGTCGCGAAGTCGCTCGATATGACGCCGGGCAATGTCGCAATCCACCTCTTTCGCGCGAAAGAGAAATTGCGTGCCTGTCTGACGTACTGAGGCCTGACGCACTGGTAGCTCAGCAGTGGCCCCATGGCTCGCTCGTCGCAAATTGAATGTAATGCGACGCCCCGTGGAGACCTCCATTCCTGCGAGACGCACGGAGATCGGAGCGACGATGGTCGTCGGTTGCGGTGCCTGAGCGACTCGCTCTTTTTTGGAGGCATCACCATGATTGTTCGTCCTTTTGCCGCACTGTCTGCGTTGTTTACTGTGGCCGCCTGCAGCGGGTTCTCGAACACGACCGAGGTTCGTTCCAATGAGGGGAGCGCAGAGGCTCTCTCTTCCACGTGCACGGGTCTCAACTTCGGTGGGAGTTGCCGCACAAAGGCGTGGGCCGCGAGCAAATTCGTTACGAGCGGTTACAATTTCGTATCTGCCGCAGTTCTCGAAAGCGGAAACCTCGTCATCGAAGAACGACTCACCAAGGATCCGACGAAGCGAACTATCCATCTTGTGACGCCGAAAGCCGCGACGTCATCCCAAGCATCCTTCGGCGGCTATGCCGAGATCGAGCGCGCAAACGTGAGTAACTTCAGCGACAAAGGGTTCAACATCGTCTATTCGCAGGCTACGGGAAAAGTGTTCAACACCACGGGCCACTCGAGCATGACCGCTCGCGGTACAGGCTCGACGGGCAGCCCGAGTAGTAGTGGTACCAGTTACTTCGATTGCATCGACGCGGCGATGGAAGCATACCAAAAGTGCTCGACGGGTTTGCTGACGGAGCTGTACGCGGACGGCGTAGGCATGCTTATGACCGCCGGGGTGTCGGGGTTGGCTGGCGAACTGGCGCACATCGTAGAAGTGGGGCACATGGGACACTCGGTGGGCAATCACGTTGAGTTGGACGACAACGGGTGTCTAGCCCAATACGATGAGGCAAGGGAGGCTTGTGGTGACCTCACTTGGAGCTGTCCGATGAAAGGCGATAGCTGCAAAATCTACGGCGAGTACACCTGGATGTCGAACAGCCATACCAGCGGTGGAATCGAGGTGGAAGTATACGATAGCTCGACCGAAGGTGCCTACTGCGGCCGTGTGGTTTGTGATGGGACGTACAATAAGGATTGTGAATGCCAAGCGAGTAGCACTAGCCACTGCACAGTTGAGGTGGCACCTAACTCGTATTGTGAGTGATTCAAACTGCCGTATGCGCATCGTCGCGCCGGCGATCTACTCCCCAACCAACGTGAGCCAACCCGCAATCTTGGTTCGGTTCTCTTCGCTCATCGTGGTTCCCGCGGGGGGCATGGTGAGCGCCACAACAATGCGCTCCTTGATCCGTTTGCGCTTGTAAACCCAGGCATCGTAGTTCGACAGAACCAATTGGCCGCTTCCACCTGGCGCGTGGCACGCGCTGCAAATGGAGCCGTAAATGGGCTGCATGTCCCGCTCCCAAGCCACACGTGCGGGGTCGCCATCGTCAGCGACGCGGTAGCGAACAAGGTTCTTTCCGTCGGCAACCCACACGTCGCCCGAGCTCGAGCCGTACGCCCGCGAACCTTCGGTTAGGTTTGCGCCTTTGGTGAGTGCAAGTTGTCCGCCGAAAATTCGTCCAAGATCAGAAGGAGCGGTGATCCATATGGCGGATCCCGATGCGGCGATACTCTTCACCGGCGCAGAGAGTTCGCGTACGAGTTCGAGTGTGCCTCCGTTGTCGCGATATACGGCACGCGCCACTGACGCGACGACGGCACCCGTCTCGTCGATGGCGAGATGATCGACCCCAGGCAAGTCGAAGGTGGAACCAGCGAGCGTTTCGATGTCGCGAACGTAGACGCGGCCATCGATCGTGTACGCCACCCGATGGCCGCCTGCGGCAAACGCGGTCGTGTTGCCCACGTCATACGTCGTAACGTTATACCCATTGGAAATTGCAATGCCGCCGTCGTAGGCGAATGCGAGGAATCCGTTCGCGGGAATCCCAAGGGTGTGCACGTTCTTGCCCGCGAGCCCAAAGCGATCCGATACGATTTCAGTTGTGCCGCCGTCGAGCACCCGCACGAGGTTGCCATCCGAGGAGACAAAGAGCGACCACGTGCCTGCGCCTCTCCAAGGTTCGACGAGCGCTGCGCCTCGACAACCCTTAAGGTCCGCGATTTGGGCGAACAGCGCGCTGCCAAGAAATACCGACGTCTTGTCCTGTGCGCACACGATGACGAGATCGTTACGATCAAGCACGACAGCCGCGTCGCCTGACCAAGGTGCCGCGCTCCAAGCGATTGCCGAAACCGTTACGGAAGCGGCCAACGATCCCTCGGTTGCACTTGTTCCAGGCGACGTTCCGCACGCGGTGAATGTCGCGAGCGTGACGCTCCAAAGTGTCCTCACGTAAGGAGCTCCTTGATCACCTCGCCGTCGCGCATGTAAGGCGTCGGGTCAACGCCAAACGCTGCGATGAATGTCGCGAGAAGGTCAGGCGGTGCCGGAGCGCGCATGCCTAACGCTGCCTTAAACGTGGCTGAGGGTAGAAGCTGTTCTGGATCGGTGGAACCGAAGCACACGTTCGAACGGAATTTTGGCGAAAGGACGATTGCAGAATTGTTTGGATAATGATCGCGGCCACTTCGCAAATTGATTTGCGGGGTTCTACAGAAATCACTGAAGACTAAAATGTGCGTATGATCCGCTAACGTTGAGCTATTTTTTGTTGGATGCTTTGTGCTTTCGAGCTGCACAATCAATTGGGCTAGCGCATCAAACATTTCTTGTTGAGTCGCAGCATGATCGTCGTAATTGGATGCGTGCGTATCAAATCCGGCAAATGACAGACCAATACATCGCGCGATGTTTCGGGTCATCGCCTCGAGCGCGAACGCGAGATTGACACAGCGCGGCCCTTGGAACGTGCCCTTGTAGTTGAACATCGGGTACTTTGTTCTGAGCGACGCGTCGGTAAAGGCGTCTTTCAGGTTGCCATCGAGCATACCTCGAAGTGCCTCGTATTGGAGGGCAAGTCCCTCGTAGGCGTCAGCGTAATAGGCTTGCTTGGCTAACTCGCGCGCTTCATCTGTGAGCAGGACCGTGACGGCGTCGCGCGTGGCAGATGGTTCCTGATTGGGTGTGCGCGTGAGCACTTTTCCCACGGAGCCGATGGCATCCACCTTAAGCGGCATGGCGCGCGCATTGATGTTTCCGGCGACATAGGATGGAAATGCAACGGAGATTGAGGGGAGCAACTGCTCGACGCCGAGTTCGTTTGCGATCACAGTGTCAATGCTCGACGCAGGGGAACGACCGCCGGCGAGATGGCGACCCGTTGAAGAAAACGCGGTGCCGTCGGGGTGGCTTACCGTGTTCATCGCAAGGCCATTGACGAGTGTGATTCGGTCGTAGTGATCGGCTAGATTTCCAATCGCGGGACCAAAGACGATCTTGCTTCCAGACGGTTGAACCATCGAGAACGAGGACGATCCATCTCCGAGCGGTGAATTAACCCAGCGCCTGATGCCCGTCGTCGTGGTGTTTGCTGTCGAGGGCGGCATGATGATTCCCTTCGCCTCGTTGCGCGGATCCGCGAATAGCATCACGTCCCATCCGCCTGAAGCGTGAATAAACACAAAGAATTCGTCGCTGGAGAGGAGAGTGTCAGCCACGGCACGCATGGGCGCAACGGATGCGAGGATCGATCCGCTGAGCAACTTGAGAAAGGTTCTACGCGAGGGTGACGAGCTCATGGTGCCTCATCAATAAAAGTGAAACTCGGGGTGACGAATGAGCGCATAACAGACCGCCGCCCATGCAGCTTCGTCGGCCGTTAAGCGGAATCGCCCCGCATCGGGCGCTGTTTGATTCGCCTTTGCTTGCTTGTAGAGGTTGTAAAATTTTGATGTTCGATTTGTCGTTGGCGCAAGCTCCGCGGGGTATCCGAGAAATGTGCGATGTACGATGTCGAAACGGGTTGCAAAAGCCGTGTCGCTCGCAACTTCGGGTCCGCCCTCGAACGCAAAGACGATGCGTTGGTCCACGGGCCGACTTCCACGAAGGTCGTTCTCGACCGCTCGATCGCAGAGTGCGATGCCGGTGCGTTCAAACGCTGCGACCATCAGCGCATTCGTTTGTGCAGATCGATCAATGTCCGATTTGTAATCGGGCATTCCAAGAGCGGCGAGGTAGTCTGCCCAACGATCGAAGAGGTTATTGTCGCGCGTTGCGCCAGCCCCTACCAGGGCCGCCTGGGAATCGAGTGGCGACAGGCCACCGAAGATGGCGAGGTAACTTCGCATGTATGTCTCGGCAACCATGAGCCGCGGGCCTTCCTTGTGAGTCGTGTCCTCACGCAGTGACTCATGCCCGGGAATCGCGTTCACGGGAGTGCTCGTCGCGCGTACAACGGGTGTCGGCTCGGGCGTTTTTGAGCAGGCGAGCATAAGAAGCAGGACACTAGCTTCGAATCTCATGGGCCCTCCTCCTTTCGCCAAAGTGTTGAATTGAGATTGTTGGCGTTGCGATAGGCGTCGCTCTTTAAGATCTCGCGAATGAGTGCGCGCATGCGAAATCCACCCGAAGTGAGCGCCGTCTTCCACGTCGAAAGACGGGTAGCATCGTCGGTGACCATTATGCGCCCGAGGAACGACGAAGCAACGGTGGAGACAATGCACTCCGCAAAAGCCGGGTCGGCTACCGTCGCTTCAGCAAACCCTCGAGGGCCGAGGTCGGCGTTTGTTTGCGACGCGTATGCGCCGAGAAGCATAGCGCCTGCATCGGAGGTGAATGCGGGATCGTAATAGGATCGGCAATCGCTTGCGGGAGTAGAACGGTTGCAACGCTTGGTTTCGAGTACAGGGAAGTTCTCCTTCGGCAGGAACGTCCAATCCGATTCACGCACGCGGGCGAAGTATGCCGACATTGGCTCAAGTGTCGCGTGGCACGTTGAGCAGCCCGGACGTTTGGTAAGGTCGGGTTCCGTGGATGGTGTTAGTTCCACACTTTCCGCCACAAACTGACGGCAAAGAAATGTGCCGTAAATCGCGTGTGCACGTGCGCGCCTGGAACCGTACTTCGCGAGGAAGATCGGCATCGTGAGAATGCCTGCGGCATTCGGACCTCGATCGGAAACGACCTTCCACGTGGTCGTGTCGTGGGGCAAGAGATCGGTAGGAACGTTGGCGCGGTCAAACAACGACTGCGGTTCGGAGTACCCAAACGACGCGCCTTGACCACAACACGTTGAACCTTGGTAGCTCTTGTAGAACTGCGCAAGCGGCCCGTTGATTACTGTCGACGGGCTCGTCAGGATCTCGCGGAAGTCACGGTCTTCGCGAGCGAGGCGCGCGATAAACTCATACACCTCCTGGCTCCACCAAAATCGCGTCCATTCGGACTGAGCCGTTGATCCAACATCAACGGGTAGGGTGACTCCAAGTGGCGCCTTGGTTGGGAGTACGAAGCCCGATGGATCGAAACCGTTGTTGGCGCCGGGAGAGCAACGTTCGAGACCTACGCCACATCCGCAGTCTGCGCTGTTGGTGACGGCCGTGTCACTCGCGCAGTAAATTGGTTTGCCGACGTTGGTAATTGCGAAGTTGGTATCACCGGCAAGGGGAACGATTCGATCTGCCGGTGTCGTCGTGGTGGTTCTGCCAGACTTGTAGATCGTGCCGGACTCGGCGGTTTGCGCCTCCTCTTTGCAAACGCGGATTTCGGTCGTGGCCGATCCATCGGCCTCGGTGAGGAGCGCGGGGTGAGGCGCAAAGTTGGGATACTTCGTCGCCCACGTGGTTGCACTGTAGAGGTCCTTCGGCGCGCTGGATGCGTAGTCTCGATAGAGCCACCACGGCTTCACCTTCACTGTGTACTGATCGAGAATTGCTTTCGTTACCGGCTTGGCAGTGCCAGTTGGATTCCCAGTCCGCGGAAACTTGAGGCCCGTGTCCGCTTCACCAAGGCAGAAAATTCCGTCGGTCGAATCCCGCTTTCGCCGTTGCCCGTTGCGCCAATACACGTTCGCGGTGGTGCCGCCTTCTACTTGAATGCTGTGGCGTCGAAGCACGACTGACGTCACGAAGGGAAAAATCGTAGATAGCGCAGGGCGCAAGGGGTCGAGGTAAATACGACGAATCCGATCTTCGTAACCGGACGTGCTTAATTTCGATTCAACCCAGTTGTCAACGTCGAAGTCGGTGCGCTCGAAGTCCGTAAGTTCCGTGCGCGTAGGAACACGTCCCTGCATGTCGATCGAAAGGGATCGAAAGTAACGATAGTCCTGCAGCGATCGCGCAGCGTCGGACGGAGCCGAGATTGCGAGCGCGAGGAACATTCCAACTACGAATGCATCGAACCGAGGTTTCATGCAGTCTTCTCATTCAGCCACACCCAACGGTCAGGACGATGGGAGGGACGCGAGCGAGACGGTCTTGGCTAAGGGTGGGTGTGTGTTTACGTGCGTGAAGCGTGAACCCCGTGACGTCCTGCTTCCAATCAGAGTAGGTATCGTTCTCGATGGTGGTGCATACCGATTACCTGGTGCTCGGGAGCGGCGTGGCGGGTCTGTCCTTCGCGCTCGAAGTTGCCGATGTGGGGCAAGTGGTCATTGTGACCAAACGCGAGCGCGATGAATCGAACACGAAGTACGCACAGGGGGGCATTGCTGCCGTGCTCGGCGAAGGCGATTCGTTCGAGGCGCACAAGCTCGACACGTTGGTCGCGGGCGCCGGACTCTGTCACGAGCGCGTCGTTGAGTTGTGTGTGAAGGAGGGACCCGGTCGCATCGACCGGTTGCGTCAACTCGGCGCGCAGTTCGATCTTGCCGGGGGTACACGAAATGTAGAGCTCGACCTGCACTTGGAAGGCGGCCATAGCGCCAGGCGCATCGCACACACGGGCGACATGACCGGGCGCGAGGTAGAACGCGCCTTACTCGAGCGTGTTGCGGCGCATCCTCATATTCGCGTTCTCGAGCATCACATGGCCGTCGATCTGATCACGCTGGAGAGATTTGGTGGCCCGGAAGTTTGCGCTGGTGCCTACGTACTCGATGAACCGACCGGTCATATCCATACGGTGTTGGCGCATGCGACGATCCTGGCAACGGGGGGCGCGGGCAAAGTTTACCTCTACACGACGAATCCGGACGTAGCGACTGGCGATGGTGTTGCGATGGCCTACAGGGCGGGCGCCGAAATCGCGA
Organism: Myxococcales bacterium; assembly: GCA_023248785.1. GTDB lineage: Bacteria > Myxococcota_A > Polyangia > Polyangiales > Polyangiaceae > JAHFDX01. The sequence goes on along the minus strand of JAHFDX010000005.1, from coordinate 3,495 downwards.
ACATGGAATTTTACCAATTTCATCCGACGTGTCTTTTTCACCCGCAAGCCAAGAACTTCCTCGTTTCGGAGGCCTTGCGAGGCGAGGGTGCGAAGCTGCGCCTTGCCGACGGGACCTCGTTCATGGTGAAGCACGACTCACGCGGCGAACTTGCGCCACGCGATGTCGTCGCGCGTGCGATCGACTTTGAAATGAAACGTACGGGTGCTGAGCACGTTTTGCTCGATATCACGCATCATTCGCGTGCGTTTCTTGAAGAGCGGTTCCCTGGCATTTTTGCGCAATGTTTGCGATTTGGCATCGACATGTCACGCGAACCAATTCCGGTGGTGCCCGCGGCGCATTATATGTGCGGCGGTGTCACAACCGACCTCGAAGGACGCACAAGCATCCCGGGGCTCTGGGCGATCGGCGAGGTGTCGTGCACCGGGCTTCATGGCGCAAACCGGCTGGCCTCAAACTCGCTCCTCGAAGGGCTCGTCTTCGCGTACCGAGCAGCGAGCGCGTTGCGTGGCATGGATCGCAGCACTCTTTTCGCTGGTGTTCCGGAATGGGAAGTGGGGGGAGCTGGTCCGTCGAACGAAGTGGTGATCGTGACCCAAGATTGGGACGAACTACGCCGGCTCATGTGGAACTACGTGGGGATCGTGCGATCCAATTTGCGTTTGCGTCGAGCCGCACGACGAATCGCGCTCCTTCAGGAAGAAATCTCCGAGTACTACTGGCGCTACTTCATCACGCGCGATCTTCTTGAGCTGCGTAACATTGCGACTGTTGCGCAGCTCATTGTCGAATGCGCAGCGGCCCGGCGCGAGAGTCGCGGACTTCACACGACGACAGATTATCCCGAGGTTGACTCAAAGTTCTCCCGCGACACGGTGGTGAAGCGCGGCGTGCCCGCGCATCTTCGTGCGGCGTAGGCTCATCTCACGTGCAGTAGTCGCTCGCTCTCCCAAAACGTATTGCCACGAGCTAAAATTGTCCGCCAACACCGCCACCGGTCGGAGTGGCAATTATTTGCACGGTAGTTCTTTGGGGTTTCTTCGACGCAACGTCGTCAGCCAAAGGTCTTGGCTTGTGCTTGGAGAATACGAATAAGTCGAGCAGGCCTACGGCAAATCCGGCCGCCGCTGCGCCGAGGCCGACGTAGGCGATGCTTCGCTGTGTCGCGGAGGCATCGCGTTCGCTTTGAACATGTGCAACGCATGCGTTTGTTTGACAGTTCGTTGCGGCTTCCTCGGCAGCCCGCTTCGAATTCTGAGAAAGCGCAATGGCAGATGCTCCAGTCACGAGGCCGGCTCCTCCGATCAGGAAACCGCCCCACATGAGGCCTCGCGGCCTATCGAGCGCTTCGGAACGCGGATCACGCGTTGCCTCGAGCGCTGCGTTTTCGTGGGTTGTCGCTCTTGGAACGGTTGGAGCGGGTGCCGGTTGATTCGCGCACCCAGCCATCACAGATAGGGCGGTGGATAGAGCGAGAAAAGCGGAGATGACACGCGTCTTCTGATGCATTCGGCAACCTCCCACCTTTGAGCCAGCGGCGCACGTTCAACCGGCGAACCAGCCTAGTCAATTACGCATGCGTGCGGAAGGGGGTTGAGCAATGCTATGAATGAACAGAATGTCGTCAGCGGCTCCAGAGGACGAACGTCCCGTTACACCGCTTATCGCGGCCGCGTGGACTCTTGCCGTCGGAATCGTGACGGCGGTGGTGTTGCAAGTTCTTACCGAGGTTCGCGGAGGCTCACTCGAAGATCTCCTAACGATGGCACTTGGTCTGACGATTTCTTATGTAACGGTTTCTGCGATCTTTTCACGTGTGCACGCCCCCACGCGTTCGCTGGCAGATGTTGCGGCCCTTAGAGGGTGTCGTTGGGCCGACGGACTCGCATCGATATGCGTCGGGGCAGCCATCGCGCTTGCGGTGATTTGGCTTGATGCGCGACTCGAACGATGGCGCCCCACGGATGCCTCCGAACTCGCATCGATCGCGCGCATGTTCGACAATTCGACGCCTTTACGGCGGGCAAAAATCGCGGCATCGATCGTTGTTTTGCTTCCTGTTGTCACCGAGATTTTCTTTCGCGGGCTGCTTCTCGGTGGGCTTCTGCGAACGATGCGACCGTGGGGAGCCATCTTGGTGAGTTCCGTCGTGTTCTCGTTGACGGCAGATTCTCCACGCCAGATTGTGTTCCGTCTCCTTGCGGGGTCCGTGTTCGGCGTGGTGCGCGTTGCGACGGGCTCGTCGGTCACGGCCACGATGGCCGCCATGGTCTATTCGCTGATGCCTGCCATTCCGTTGCTCCGGGGCCAATCGATCGAAGTCGCGCTCACGATGCACCCGGTTCTTCGGGTCGCGATCTCTGCAGGGGCCGCGGTTGCACTCGTTGTGTTTTCGCGTCGTGTGTCGCGTCCACAGGTGTCCGAGGTAGACGCTGCGCATCTCGACGTGATCGCGTAAGTTGAGAAGGTTCAGCTTCCCGTGAAGAGGGGCTCAATCAGCGCAAATTGAAGCGATTGCGCAACTCGATAGCGCGTTTTTCCGTGTTCGCCTGCATCTCGAACGCGTTCAATGGCCCCCGGGTCCCCGAAGAGCTCGCGTACGCGCGAAATGAGAACTCGCACACGATGTTCCGCATCGGCAGACTCTGGTCCTGGACCGCCCGCCGCGCGCAAGATGTCCTCACCGCTGAGTCCTTCGCGGGCGCGACGCAAAAGCGCCACCACGAGAGGTTCAAGTGCACGCCTTCGCTCCAGGGATGTCTCTTTGTCCCCAATGCGCAGGGTGTGAAGCATGGTGTCTACGACGAGATTTGCTCCGTCGACATGCGTTTTTATTTCTGCGATGGCTACGCGCGCCACGCCGACGGGCGTTGTCACGTACGCGAGCGCGTCGCCCGATTGGTTTAGCTCCACTGCGCTCGGTGCATCGAGCTCGCGGGTCGACGGCGGGCCCATGCGGAGCAATGAGAGTCGCGACGCGGGCGGCGGCAGCGTGGTGAGGGAGGCCGGCTCGCTCATCAATGACACGACGTGTTCAGCATAACGGACAACGCGACTATCACCCGATCGAAGTGCAAGATTCCAAAGTGGAGCACTGCGGTCACGCTCGGGGTACACCCACCCGTGTTTGTGTCCGTGCAAGCCCGCGCGCTCGATCCATTCAAGCGAACCCGTTGCATCCCCCGTGAGATGGGCCGCGCGCGCAGCCGCGAGCGCAAGAAGTCCGGCGAAGTAGTTGCTCGTGCTCGCTCCCGCAAATGGCCGCGCGAGATCGATCACTTCGGTCATTCGCTGTGCGGACTCCTCGATGCGCGCTTGAAGCGCGCTCATCAAAATTTCGTTTTCGAGAGGCGCTAGTTCTCGCGGCAGCACACCCGATTCAGCACGTCCAAACCACTCGCGAGCCGACTCAGTTCGCCCAAGCGTAGCGAGTGCAAGTGTTCGATGGATGGTTAGCTCGCGGCGTAGGTCGCGTTCGGTTTCCGGGACAAG
>JAHFDX010000271.1 GCA_023248785.1 Myxococcales bacterium | reverse complement strand
GCCGTAGCCCCAACAAGTGAGCGTACCGTCGGTGCGGATACCGCACCCTTCTCGCACCCCGGAATCGACCATCAGGTATTGGCCTGCGGGGATGTCACTCTGGTGATACCTTTTGTCACCCCAGCAGGTTGCATCGTACCCACGCAGCACGCACCCCTGGCCATTGCCAAGCGAAAGTTCGTCGAAATGACCCGCGGGTGGAACGCGGACGTCGCCCTCCAGCACGCCCCAACAGTGGACCGATCCTCCCTCATCGAGCGCGCACGTGTCATACCCTGCGGCGCTCACACTTCGAAACTTTCCTTTCGGGGCTGTTGATTGCCCCTGTGTGTTGCTCCCCCAGCACTCAATGCTCCCATTGGGCCTTACTCCGCAGGTGTGGAAAATCCCCGCGTCGATGCTCAGCCAGTCACGAGGTTCGCACGTCCCGGCGGGAATCCGTGCACCGTTTGAACAAAGCGCGAGCTCTGCTCGGTCGTCGCCACAAGGTCGCATCGTCAACTCACCTTCGCGGCAAGGTTTCAGCACGCTCGACTGCGGCATCGTCGAGGACGTACTGCCATCATTTTCGGGATCCATCGAAGCGGACGCATCGAGACCGTGCAGTCTCTCGGAAGAAAGGCGCCCGGAGCAGCTGAAGGCCATTGTCGTCGCGCAAAACATACGGAGAACGTTGCTTCGAGTATTCACGACCGCATCATGTACGCCCTCGAAGCAAGGACGACTTAATCGCCCTTAATTTGGGGTGACCCTCAGCAGCTCTCGATCCAGATCGCGATGAGACGCATCAATCTGGACAACAGAAATATGCACTAGAGCCGCCGCTCTGGTTATTGGCCCACACGCAGTCGGGCTGTGGCGGGCACGGATTGCCTCCGTCGGACTTCGCGCACGCTCCCAGGAGCTGTGTGGATTCGCAACGGCCCCCTGGGTCTGGAAGAGTAATGCACACCGTTGCCTTGCAAGCGGCGCCACTGTCACCGCCTGCGTCGCTCGAGTTTCCTCCATCGCTCCACGTTGAGGTTCCGCCTCCATCGGTTGAGGTGCCTGATGAAGCGCTTCCGTCTACCGATGAAGGTGGCATGGCTGTGCTGCAGCCGAGAAAGAAAATACTGATTCCTACGAGCCAGTGTGCGTCCATGGGTGCTCTCCTTGAGGGATTTCTCAACAGGGGCGACTTAACGCGCAGTCCTTGTATTTACGCCTTAATCTGGCTTAATTGTGGTGCTTCACGCTCAGATGGTTCGACCAAGTTCCTGTCTTCGAGGTCGTCCTGCTTCGCACTGCGTGCTATGCCGCCTGCATGCGATGGGTAGTGGCGGCAATGCTTCTCGTTGGATGTAGTGGTCGCGTGGCCTTGTCAGAGGGCGATCGCACGTATGTCGGGCGGCTTTCGGGAACCGATGCACTCGTGGCAGTCACCGTCAACCAAGGTCACGTTCGCGCATACTCATGCGGGGGAGCGTCCACCTTGGCAACGCGCACACAATGGTTTCGGGGTGATTTGTCGGCGAATCGTGGAACGTTCACAGCAGGAACTCTCACGCTCGATCTTGAGCTCGCTGCGGATCGCGTGGTTGGTTTTATTGAAGCTTCAGGAACAAAGGAACCGATCGACCTACGCCTCGCAGGGCCAAGGGGTGGATTGTGGAGTGCGCCTGCCAGCCATTGCGCCACGGGTCTCATCGCTCTCGACGACGGCACAACCCAAGGGGCGTATTGCGTCGACGCGAATGTGCGCGCTCAAGTAGTTCCCGTTCGCCCACTGATGGAAGGCGACGATGCGGTCGAAGTTCTCGTGGGCGGTGACGGTCCGCGCGCAACTCTTCTGCGTGTACGGGCCACGACTCCCTAACGGAGCAATGCCGCCAACCTTGCCTTCATCCTGTTCGCCCCTCGAGCGACGCACCCTCTTGTGGCTCGCTCCTTTCCAACGCGGCCTGCCGCCCTTCCTCGTAAGTCCATTTCTAAAAAGCGTTCATGCCACACGTGCAACATTGCATGCCCTTGTGACGAGGGGTCTTGTTGAAATCGATGTTCTTCTCGGTTTCAAGTTGAAGGCTTCGGTGCGCGATGAGTTGCTTGCACAACGCAAACCTAGAGAACGAGAGCAGTCGTTGGTTACGCACGCCCGACTTTGTCTTGATCATGGAGAAGCGTTCGATTCAGAACGCTTGGCCGCGGAGCTCGATGCAGTCATCGGAAGTGGCACTGCCCCAGGCGCATCGCCGAAGGTGGTGCGCGTCGCCATGGAGGCAGCTCTTCTCTGCGAGGCGGAACCAAAGGTGATCACGACCTTGCTTGCACAAGCTCCAAAAGGGAGCCAGTCGCTTGCGATCAAACTCTTGGTGTTACGCGGCCTTCGAAAATCGCTGTCCGGGAACCTTCGCTCCGCCAAGCGCGATCTCGGGGAAGCACTTTCTGCCTGCCGTGACGCTGAGTCTGCAGCGGAAGTAAACATCGATCTCGGTCTTTTGTATCAGCATGAGCGTCGTTTTCATCGCGCAATGGCGTGTTACGAGGCAGCTCTTGCACGAAAGGGATTGAGCCCTCTTATCCAAGGTCGAGCGTTATGCAACATCGGAGCTGTCATGCACGATCTGGTTCGCCTCGAGGAGGCACGCGCGCATTACGAACGCGCGCTTTCGCTCGTTGCAGGCAACACGCGACTTGAAGGCGTGACACTCGTAAACCTAGCTGTATTGACACAAGAGGAAGGCAATCTCGAAACGGCAATTCGTACCTACGAACGCGCAATTTTTCTCCTCCAACAATTCCCGAGACTCGGCGCCCTCGCGCGCACCAACCTCGGAGCTGCCTTTCACGAGCTCGGTCGCCTTGAAGCAGCGCACGATTGCCACATCGCAGCACTCCACGCACTCGAACAAGCCGGAGATGTGCGATCTGCCGCGTTGTGCCGGCTTCGGCTCGCACTTGCGGGCACGGCGCTAGGCCGCAGCGATGCGGTGCTTCTGGATTTAGGATCAAGTCCCCTCATGAAGAACGATGAGGTATTTCAGGCCTTCCATGCTCTTGCGCGCGCTTATGCCGATGTGATGGGTAGGGGCGTCGATCGTAAGGGCGCCTTTGCGCGAGCGCATCGTGCGATTCACAACGCACGTATGCAATCCATACGAGGTGGCACACCGATCGCACATTCAGACGACGTGAGATTTGCGGTGCGCCTCGTCGAGTCCGCACTTCGAGCGGATGCAGCACCAATGCTCGTGATGAAGCCCGATGCGCAGGCCTTCCGCGCTCCAGGGGAAGAATGGACTTCACTCGAGCGACATCCGGCATGCCGGCGTCTTCTTTTGCGTCTTGTGGCGCAACATTCGACGCGCGGATTTGCAACGCTCGAAACATTGTGGAGCGCGGGATGGCCAGGCGAGCAGGCAGTGCATGGTGCGTGGCAAAATCGGGTACACGTTGCATTGAGCTACTTGCGGCAACATGGTCTCAGACGGTGGATCCATCGAGATGAGAAAGGATATTCACTCGACCCAGAGCTGCACGTAGAGATATGAGGTGCTCAATCCTGCCGTCTCCACTGGTCACCTTGTTGCCGGGTGCTGCCCTCACAGGTCCACGACCTCCGGCTCCTCCACGCGTTCCCCCAAGAAACGCTCGGCCATCGTCGCAAACGTTGCGGGAAGATCGGTCACGAGCAAATCGACGCGCCCATTCTGCGTTTTTTGCTGTGCAAGACCCCGCTCATTGAGAAAACTGTGCACGTCTTCCGCGGTTGCCTCCGCGCTATCAACGACGCGCGCGTCGTTTCCGAAGGACTTCCGTGCTTCCTCTTCGATCACCGCGCGTAGCAGCGGATAGTGCGTGCAGCCCAGTACGAGCGTGTCGATATGCGCGTCGTGGAGGGGAGCGAGATAGCGCCTTACGGCGAGCCTGGGCACGTCACCTTCGGTCCATCCTTCCTCGGCGAGTGGTACAAGCAGGGGCGCGGCTTGTCCAAACACCTCCACTCGCGTCGAAAAACGCGTGACTGCGCGCGTGTACGCGCCGGATGCAATCGTTGCCGTGGTCGCGAGCACTCCGATGCGACCCGAACGCGTGACTTTTGTGGCCTCGCGAGCTCCGGGCTCAATAACACCCAAGATCGGAAGATCGAATTCCACGCGCAACCGCTCTGGCGCAACTGCGCTTACGGTGTTGCACGCAATCACGATCGCTTTGACACCTCGTTTTACGAGATGCCCAGCGCATGCGATGGCGTACCGCGTGACCGTGGCTGGACCCTTGGTTCCATACGGAACACGCGCAGTGTCGCCGAGATACAAGATGTCTTCGTTGGGCAATGCACGACGAAGTGCCCGCACGACGGTGAGGCCACCGAGGCCAGAGTCGAACACTCCGATCGGTGCGGTGAACTTCACGCCGTTCCTCGCGCTCGAGCAACGGCTTCGAGCACGGCCATCCGCACGGCTACGCCGGCCTCCACTTGATCCAAGATCACGCTTTGCGGCCCGTCGGCCACACCGCTTGTGATCTCAACACCGCGATTGATGGGACCTGGATGCATGACGAGCGCATCTGGCTTTGCACGCAGGAGTACCGCGCGGGTGAGCCCAAACGTCAGGTTGTACTCGCGTGTGGTCGGCAACATCGCGCCGGTAAAGCGTTCGTTTTGAACGCGAAGCATCATGACAACGTCGGCTCCCTCGACGGCTTCGTCGAGCGTCTGGTGAATCGTGACTGTGGGGCCAAGTGCGTCGGCGTTCATCGGGATCATCGTGCGCGGTCCCGTGAGTCGAACCCGCGCCTCAAGCAAACCTAAGAGCAACGCGTTCGAGCGCGCGACGCGCGAATGAAGAATGTCACCACAAATGGCAACGGTAAGACCCTTGATCGTCTTTCGGTGCCTTCGGATCGTGAGCACATCAAGAAGCGCCTGCGTCGGGTGTTCGTGCGTTCCGTCGCCCGCATTCACGATCGAAGACTTGGCGTGCTTAACCAAAAATTGTGCTGCGCCTGAAGCTCCGTGTCGCAAAACGAGAGTGTCCGCGTGCATCGCTTCCACGTTGCGAATGGTATCGAGCAGCGTTTCACCCTTCGTTAGACTTGATGTCGACGGGCTCACGTTGATCACGTCCGCCCCGAGCTTTTTCCCGGCGATTTCGAACGACGTGCGCGTCCGTGTCGACGATTCGAAGAACAAGTTGACGACCACATGTCCGCGCAGCGTGTCCGTCTTCGGGGCCCTTCCTAAGTACGCTTCGGCGCGATCGAGCAAAAAAGTAACTTCGTCGGGGACGAGCCCGTCGATGCCCAGAAGATGAGGTCGCGACCACATCGAGCGCGAGCTTACCGTGAAACAGCGAGCGGCGAAGCGCACAAGTGTGTTTGGGGGATCTTCGTGGGGGATCCTTCACGGCGAAGCCGCTCAGGATGACCGCTTGCTTTCGCAACCGGTCAGTTGAGCCAGCGTTTGTCTTTCGAAGGCTTGTCGAGCCCGCCCTTTAAGACTTTGAGCGAAGGGCCCCCTTGCCTGGGCGACTTGGAGGGCTTTTTGAGCACGTCCTCCACTGTCAGCGCTTTTTGATCGCGTTTGAGCCTTGCGAGTTTGAAGCGCAGATACGTGGTCCGAACCCAGGACGGCGTCCCGCCGAAGGCAACGCCTATGAGTAACCCGCCAAACGGAGCCCACCTTCCATCGTAAACGACTCCAAGCACGCAAAAAGCCAGTGTGAGCCAGACCATCCACGCACCGCGCACCGGAATCACGAAGAAGAGTAAGATTTGTCGATCCGGATA
>JAHFDX010000270.1:4047-5772 GCA_023248785.1 Myxococcales bacterium | reverse complement strand
GAAAGCCATTACCTCAGAAATCCTCAGTAAATATGGGGCAATTTCACCGGATGGCGGATCCAAAGTCCTCCCGCTGACGCGTCGCCCGGCGACCCAATGAGCGGTGGATATTGCAAGGCAGGGTGAGCGATTTGGACCCTTGCACCTTCGGACCTTCAGCCTAAACTGCTGCCCATGACGACGAACCTCCCCACTACGTTCGAAGAGTTCTGGCCGCTTTACGTGTACGAACACAGAAATCGGACCAACCGAGCGTTGCACTACGTTGGCACGTCACTCGCGATTGGGTGCGTGGCAACTGCCGCAGTCACACTCAACCCTGCTTGGCTCGTTGCCGCGCCCGTCGTTGGGTATGGGGCTGCGTGGGTTGGTCACTTCCTCGTCGAAAAGAATCGCCCAGCGACGTTCAAACACCCGCTCTGGTCTTTCCGTGGCGACTTCCGCATGCTTCAGTACGCCCTTCAGGGAAAGATGCATCTCGAGGTCGAACGGATCGTCGGGATCGGGGATGAATCGAACGCGGATCGCTCGTCGCAAACCGCTCTCGCGAATTGAGGACTTCTCCCCCTCACGCTCTAGCCCTCACGCTCTAGCCCTCACGCTCTAGCCCTCACGCTCTAGCCCTCACGCTCTAGCCCTCACGCTCTAGCCCTCACGCTCTAGCCCTCACGCTCTAGCCCTCACGCTCTAGCCATGGGAACGAGTTCACTTCGTTCGATGTGGGAGAAGAACGCCGGGGTTCATGATCCCGAGAGGATCGAGAACATCTTTGACTCCGCGCAACGCCGCCCTGGCAAGCTCGGGCTGCTCTCGTACATACCAAGGTCGATGCACGCGTCCGACAGCATGGTGGTGCGTGATGGTTCCACCACTCGCCAAAAGAGCATCACAGGCCGCTTGCTTGATCGATTGCCATTGGTCAAGCTCCTTGCCATTTGCCGCAGGCGTAATGAACGTGAAATACGGCGCGGGACCGTCGGGGTACACGTGCGTAAAACGACACGTCACGATTCCTGGATGTCCCCACGCGGCCATCGCTTCGTGTACCGCCGCACGAACGCGCCTTTGCAGCTGCTCATGCTGTGACCAAGTGCATGCGGTCTCAAACGTGTCGGCCATCACGCCCATGGTCACGAGCGCACTCTGCAAGTACGGCCCATCAAAAAACGCTTGCCGCCATGTTTCCGCGCTTGCGCCCGCACCGCGCTTTCCCTCGAAACGCTCTTCGATGTCAGCGGCTTTGCGACCCTCTTCCTTCGTCGCAATTGCAATGGCTTCTTCGAGTAGCGCACGACGCGAGCCGTCTGTTGATTCAAAACCGAGAAGTAATACCGCACCGCCATCGCTTGGCACGCGATTCATGGCAGCTTCCATGGGATCGAGAAGTCTGCAGTTGGACGGATAGAGCTTTGCTTGCGCGATTTTCTGCGCAGCACGGGCACCTTTTTCGAACGTGTCAAAAAACATGGTTGCAGAGGCGCGCCATTCTGGTCTTTTGGAAACACGAAGCCATGCGCGCGCAAGGACGCCGAACGCGCCTTCCGATCCACACATCAGGCGTTCGATGCTCGGCCCCGCACCACTCGCCGGAAATCGTGGCGTCGAAAATATCCCATTTGTAGTTACAATTGTGACGTTCTGCACGAGGTCGTCGATGTGCGTGTACAGCGTTGCGTGGTGTCCACCTGCGCGCGTAACAATCCATCCGCCGAGAGTTGAGAACTC
>JAHFDX010000270.1:0-4037 GCA_023248785.1 Myxococcales bacterium | reverse complement strand
AGCTCTGTGGATAATGACGAAGCGTAAGCCCGTGCTCTGAAAGCGCACGCTCGACTTCCGGGCCGAGCATTCCCGCCTCGAGATGGGCAGCGAGCGATTCGCGATCCACCTCGAGCATCCGGTTCATTCGGCGCGTCGAAAGGACCACGGTTCCACGGTGGCCCGCACCGAGATCAGACTCGACACCTCCGACGACACTCGTTCCGCCACCATGCGGAATGACCGCGACGCATTCGCTTGCTGCCCATTGAAGTAGCGCATGCACCTCAGCATCGGATTCGGGGTAGGCGACAACATCGGGGGCTTTAGAGAAGTCACCGCCGTATGCACGAAAGATGTCGGGATAGCCACGACCGTACGTGTGGCGAATGCGTGCTTCGCGATCCGACGTTGCACTCGCGAACCGCGGGGGCTCGACGCGCGGGGAAGGCAGGCGCGCATCGTTCAGTGATGGAACGGCTTCAAGCGTTGGAACGGAAATCCCGAGCGCTTGAGCTACACGCTGTGCGAGTTTGCTGCGAACATCATCCGCGGGGAATCGAGCGACAGTGCCCCAGGCCCAGTGACTGCGTTGCGTCATCGGGGGGAAACCTTAGCTCAGGTGGGCGACGTTCTCATACAACGCCGGGCCGCCCTCGTTACTTTCCGCGGCATTCCTTGTGGCGATGATCCCAATTCGCGCGCAGGCTGGTTTCCATTCCGGGAACTTGACCCGTTGGCGACTTGCTGTTGCGCTCCACTTCATTCCCCCACCCGCCGCTGCAGTCTCCGGCCCGCACAAGACAGTCAGAGAGGAAGCTTTGAGCACCATTGAGCTTGTACTGGTCCCACGGTTCGCGCGCGTCCCCCGAGAGCTTGGCAGCAAGGCGCGTAATAGTGCCGAATTCACTCCTGCACTCGGTCACGCTCGGTGACTTGGATCGCGCCAGCTTGGATAGATTTTGATACGCGCGCTCCAGAGTTACGTCCTCAGACGCCGCGCCCTGACAATACTGGCTCGCCATCGTCTTCACGTACGCGTCCGGATCTTCAATGTTGCCCAAGCCTTCCACGTATTGCCGCATGATGCGCATCCCCGTTTCGCACTGTCCTGCAATCATGAGGCAAACAGCTCGCGTATTCGCTACGTAGATAGAATTGTTCGTGGACAGCGAGCCTGGCCTTGAGTCGAGTCGGTCGTGCATGTCGAGCTCGTGCAGGCATCCCTTTCCGTCTTTCACGTTCATCTTTTTGGTGGCGGCTTGCAGATGTTCCTGGGCAGCTTTTTCCTTCGCGCTTTCCTTCTGGAGCTTGCCAGCCAGGTTGAGTGCGCTCTTGGTTTCGGGCGCCTTTGCGGCCGATGCATCCGGGTTTTCACTCTCCTGAATTTCGCGAAGCGACAAGCGAATCGGCACTTTGCACGTGTCGAGTTCCTTCGCACTCGCCGCACGGCAACTGCCGAGGAGGCCCCCTTGCTTTTCCGCTTGTTGTGAGGACGTCTTCGCGCCACTCGCACCAAAGCCATAGATCGACGCGTCGAGCTTCGCGTTCACGCCGGACGCCGTGCCGAGCGCAAACGCGCCGAGGTTGTAGCCATACACGAAATGCGTCGCTTCGCTGCATGCCGGAACCGCTTTGATGTCCGAGCGATAGACAGCTTCGCGTGTGGCGTTGCGCGTGCCGCTCACGAAATACTCCATGTGAAACTTCTCGCCGGACTGCACACGCCCGCCGAGTGATGCCACGCCAAGCGGCAACTTGGCCACAAGCTCCGCTTGATTTCCAATGTCGACCTTCTCGAGCGAGCCGCCTGTCCAGTCGACGGGCTTGTACGAGCCAAAGGACCCGCGCATCGAATCGTTTGAACATCCTTCAAGAACGCGGAGCTCACAGCCTTCGTATTTCACAAAGATGACATCATTCTTGGCGCGTGCTTCGAAGCTCGACATGTCCGTTGCATCCCATTCAATGACGAACGGTCGATCATGGTTCTTCGGATTGCACGCGTTCTTGCCCGCAAACGTTTGCTCCATGAGCCGGCTCTGGCCAGAGGCGCGGACCTCGGAAGGCGTGATTTGCGCCATTCCGCCCGCACCCCCGCATCCGACGAGGCCCCCTGCGCATAGGACAAGAAACGAAAGCGACCCGGAAAAAGCGAAAGCTATCTTCATTGGTGTGCGGTGTAATCCGCCTCCTTGCTCCGCGCAAACGCAGGAGCCGTGCCATTCTTTCGCATGCGGAAATCCAGCAAATTCCGCGAGTTGGGGCGACGCTCGGGGATTTTTTTCCGAAAGCCATTCCGCCTGCCGGAGAAAAAATTCCATGGGCAAATCGCGACAGTCTCCGCGACACGCCGAGCCTGGCACTCTTGGCCGCGTGGTGTACGCTACGCCGCGACCGAGGAGACCCGCATGAATGTAGCTCAGCCTATCGAGACATCGTCCAAGGAATCGCGCAGCAAGAGCCTGGAGGGCATGCTTCGCAAGATGCAAGCGGCCCACCGCAAGCATCCGTACCCGACATACGAAGAACGTATTGATGCACTCGATCGCCTTGAACGCACGCTCCTTCGGAACAAGGACGCGATCTGCGACGCGATCAGCCACGACTTTGGTAACCGATCAAGGCACGAATCTCTCGTCGCCGAGGTGTTTATTGTCCTCCAGCATATTAAATACGTGCGTGGTCGGCTTGCGGAATGGATGCGCCCTTCGGACCGAGAAACGAGCTGGGCTTTCTTGCCGGCGCGATCCGATGTTCGCTATCAGCCGCTCTGCGTCATCGGAATCATCTCGCCCTGGAATTATCCCGTGCAGCTCGCGCTTGCTCCGCTTGTGAGCGCGCTCGCATCTGGCAATCGAGCCATCATCAAACCCTCAGAACTTACGCCTCGAACAAGCGAGCTGTTGCGCGACATGATCGCCGAGGGTTTCGATCCGGATCACGTCACCGTCGTTACCGGGGGTGTGGATGTAGCGGAAGCGTTCTCGCGCTTGCCACTTAATCACCTCGTTTTCACAGGTTCAACCACCGTCGGTCGCATGGTCATGCGCGCGGCATCCGAGAACCTTGTGCCCGTCACGCTCGAGCTTGGGGGCAAGAGCCCGGCCATCATCAACGACGACTTTCCACTCGACGTAGCCGCTCGAAGACTCATGATGGGCAAGCTCTTCAACGCCGGCCAAACCTGCATCGCGCCTGACTACGTGCTCTTGCCAGAAGGCAAGCGCGAGGCGTTTGTTGAGGTGTGTAAGAAAACCGTCGCCGAAATGTATCCAACGTTGGCTACAAATCCCGACTACACGAGCATCGTGAGCGACCGCCATTACGACCGGCTGGTCTCGCTGATTGCGGAGGCGCGCGACAAGGGTGCCCGCATCGTCGAAGTGAATCCTGTGAATGAAACTATGAACCGCGAGGTCCGCAAACTCCCACTGCACCTCGTGCTCGACGCCCCCGAAGAGGCGAGCGTCATGCGCGACGAGATCTTTGGGCCAATTCTGCCCATCATCGGTTACAAAACGTTGGGCGATGCGATTGAGTACATCAACGAAAGGCCACGGCCTCTTGCGCTTTACTTCTTCGGATACAATCAAGCACACGTGGAGCGCGTGCTCACCGAAACGATTTCGGGTGGCGTTTCCGTGAACGAAACGATGGCGCACGTCGCACAAGACGACTTGCCCTTCGGGGGCGTGGGTCCAAGCGGCATGGGGCACTACCACGGCTTCGAAGGCTTCGAGCAGTTCTCGAAGAAGAAGCCCGTGTTCCGTCAGTCGAGGCTTAATACGACCGGCCTATTAAGGCCCCCATTTGGCACCGTCGTAGATACATTTCTGAAGCTTGTGCTGGGGAAGTGACTCGTCACCAAAGTGACGAGTCATCCTGAGCGGAGCGAAGGATCTCCTCCAAGGATTTTTTTCGCAAGCGCAGCGGGGGTCCTTCGACTCCGCTGCGCTGCGCTCCTAAGAACATGGCATGAGAACATTGGTGATTTGAGCTGAGCGCCATGTCCTTTGCCAACCATCCGGCCCAAGGCCGGTGCGAGCTCAGGATGA